>DAOUTX010000164.1 GCA_030668465.1 Atribacterota bacterium
AATGGAGAAAATTGGATTTATCGGTGTTGGTATCATGGGTAAACCAATGGCTAAAAACCTGATTGATGCAGGTTACCATATGATTGCTTATGATATTGTTGAAAAAGCTTTAAATGAAATAGTGGAATACGGAGCAGACAGAGGTACATCACCAAAAAACGTAGCAGAAAATAGTGATGTGATTTTTACTATGCTGCCTAATTCGCCTCACGTGAAAGAAGTAGTGCTTGGGAAAAACGGTGTCTTCGAAGGAGTAAGGAAAGGTCAAATTCTGATCGATATGAGTTCCATCGCGCCTTTGGTTTCCCAGAAAATTGCCAAAGAATTAGAGAAAAAAGGAGTGGAAGTGTTAGATGCTCCGGTAAGCGGTGGTGAAGAAAAAGCAAAATCCGGAACACTTGCTTTTATGGTAGGTGGTAAAAAGGAAGTATTCGAAAAATATAAAGGTATTCTGGATGTGATGGGCGGAAGTGTAACTTTGGTAGGGGATATTGGTGCCGGACAAACCACCAAATTAGCTAATCAGGTTATCGTTGCCCTGAACATAGCTGCCGTAGCGGAAGCTATGGTTTTGGGCAAAAAAGCAGGAGTAGATCCTGAAAAGATTTTCAATGCCATTAGAGGAGGTCTTGCCGGAAGCAAGTGTTTGGAAGATAAAGCACCCAGGATGTTAAAAGGAAGCTTTGCTCCCGGTTTTAAGATGAAACTGCACTTAAAAGATCTTACCAATGTCTTTGAAACCAGCCGGAGCTTACATACTGCCATGCCATTAACCGCACAGGTCATGGAAATGATGCAGATTCTTATCGCTGATGGCAATGAGGAAATAGACCATGGTGGATTAGCTTTGTTTTATGAAAAAATGAATGGGATTTCTTTAAAACAATAGCATAATGAAATATAAATATTTATAGTTATACCATTGATATCTATTTTATATTATGATTATAACCCAAAAAGCACACAAAATAGTAATGTAGGGGCACGATGCATCGTGCCCACAGGAGAAATTAGGTAATAATATGGCGAGGGCACAATTCATTGTGCCCCTACAATATAATTATAACCAAAAAGCCATAATTTAATATAAAATTATCTGCAACGTACCAAGTACATAATCTGTTGAAAATATTTTTAGCTTTTTGGGAAATAACCATATTATTTTAAATTGAAAAAAGGGAATTAGAATAAGGAGGGGTACTTAATGCCAATTATAGATTCCAAGACAGGAAAAATAAAAAGGGATTATACGGTTGAAGAATTAGTTGAAAAAGCAAAAGAGATGAGAGCCTACAATATGGTTGCCATTACTGCTGCCGGTTCCGGTCATACCGGAGGTACTTTATCCATTATGGATATAACCGCTTGCTTGTACCTGAAAAAGATAAGGCATGACCCGGCCAATCCTGACTGGGAAGACAGGGATAGAGTTTTTTGGTCAGTTGGCCATAAGGCCCCTGCTTTATATATAGCTCTTGCCCAGGCCGGTTACTTCCCTCTTGATGATACCGTAAAACTAAGAAAGCTTTGGTCTGGTTTTGAAGGCCATCCCAATAGATTAAAGCTTCCCGGATTAGAACTCTCCAGTGGTTCATTGGGCCAGGGTTTAGGGGTCGCCATAGGTTGTGCCTTAAACGCTAAATTGGAGAAGAAAGACTATCGAGTCTATTCTATTTTAGGAGACGGAGAACTGAATGAAGGTTCTGTCTGGGAGGCAGCAATGTGTGCCTCCCATTATAAATTAGATAACCTTACCGCTATTGTGGATAGAAATAATTTACAGATAGATGGTCCTACCAAAGATGTGATGTCTTTAGAACCTTTGCTTTCTAAGTGGCAGGCCTTTGGCTGGCATACCCTGGAGATTGATGGTCATAATATATCTCAGATACTCTCCGCCTTAGATGAGACCGAAAAGACCAAAAACAAACCCACAGTAATAATCGCCCATACGGTTAAAGGCAAAGGAGTATCCTTTGCTGAAAACCAGGTAGGTTATCACGGTGTACCCCCTAAAGATGGTAGGTCTGGAGAAGAATCTTTAGATCGAGCCCTAAAAGATATCGGAGATCCCCGGTTTACCCAGGAAAAAGTAGACCGTATTTTAAAGATAGCTTCCGATTACCAAAGCAGAGTAGATAAAAAGGTAGAAGATTCCCTCCCCAAGTTTTCTCATAATTACTGGTGGAACAGTTCTTCCTCTATGCAGGTTAAGATGGAACCCACCCGTGACGGTTTTGGTCAGGCTATAGAAGAATTAGCTAAAGATGAGAAAGTTATAGCCTTAGGTGCAGATATTACCGCATCCATCAGAATGGATAAATTCTATGCTTCCCATCCCCAGAGGAAGAACAGATTCTTCGAGATAGGTATCGCTGAAGCTAATATGACCGTAGTAGCCGCAGGTCTGGCCAAAGAAGGGAAGATTCCCTTTATCGGCTCCTATGGAGTCTTTGTAACCGGCAGAAATTGGGACCAGATAAGAACCACCGTCTGTTACAATAACTATAATGTTAAAATAGCCGATGCCCATGCCGGTATCTCGGTAGGAGCAGATGGGGCAACCCATCAGGCCTTAGAAGATATCAGTAATCTCTACTATCTACCTAATATGCATCTAACTGTCCCTTGTGATTCTATAGAGACTGAAAAGTCAACCAAAGCTGTAACCTATATCAAGGGACCGGCTGTTATTAGATATGCCCGAGAGGCCACCCCGGTAGTGACTACCTCCGACACTCCCTACCAGTTTGGTCTGGCCAATGTCATCCGCTATAGAGGGGAAAAGAATAATTTTATCTCTGCCTTTGAAACAAAACTCTCTTCCGATTATTCCTCAGAAAAAGAAGACCTCACTCTTATAGCCTGTGGGCCCATGGTGGCAGAGGCCATGCGAGCTGCCTATATCCTAAAAGAAGAATACAATATTAATACCAGGATTTTAAATATCCATACCGTAAAGCCGATCGATAAAAAAGCCATTATAAAAGCAGCCGATGAAACCAACATAATAATCACTTGTGAGGAACACCAGGTAGGGGGATTCGGAAATATCGTATCCGGAGTAATCGCTCAAGGTAAAAGTTATGATACCCCTCTTCTTATGGAGATGATCGGAGTAGAGG
>DAOUTX010000058.1 GCA_030668465.1 Atribacterota bacterium
AGATAAATACTCTAACTGGAAGTATATCTTATTTCCTGCTTCGAAGAAATAACTATAATCACCGCCGATTAGGAAAGCTAAATCACCATCATCATTATCTTTGAAATAATATCCTAAAGCTCCATATACTCCTATTGGTCCTAAATCTCCTTTTGCAGTAAAACCTATTCTCTGGCTGGCCGGAATAATAGTTCCCATAAAATCTATTTCCGGCTCCCGGACATAATTCAAGGTAAGGTCATATCCTTCAATCATGGTTCTGCCTCTTAAGCCCCATTTAATATCCTGGCTGGCTTCAGGAAAAGCAGCTACCAATGATACACTTGAATTCCAATTCAGAGGAATATAGGCTTCCACCGCAGTCTGGTATTTCGAGCCGGTCTCTTCATCCATTACCATCGCTCCTAAAGTAAAATCAACCGGATTGAGCATCGAACCGAAAGACCAGGATATCGGCTGGCGTCCCACAGTAAGATGTAATTTGTCAAACTTGTGTTTAAGATAAAGTTTTTTAAACATAAAATCCAATTGGCCGGTTGTCGGATTAGGGTATAAATAGACTGCAGATTTGATTTGATTGTTATCGAAAGGAGGAATATATAATTCTAAATCCAAACTTGCCTGAGGATAAGTGGAAATATTTCCTTCGTTATCGATTATATTTATTAGAGAAGCGGCGAGCTCCCCACCAATATCAACCTTGGCAGAAATTGGAATTGATGCCAAGAGGAAAATAATTATAAATAAAATAGTAATATTAAAATATTTTTTTACAATCAATTTGATTTCCTTATCTAAATAATTTTTATATTTTCTTAAAAGGTAAATTCAGATTGCCGCGCTCCCTACAGTCGTTCGCAATGACAAAAAAGAAAAAGAGGTTACTGGTAATAACATTTAGATACTAATCTGTCATTACGAGCAGAGCGAAGTAATCGCAAGTTTTAATCTTGTTAATTTAAAAAAGTAGCCGATGTCTATCTTTCTTGAAGTTACCTCAAGTTCTGCAAAGAGAATGTTTCTTCAGGAATTTCCAGATTAAATTTGATTTGAGTAATTGTAAATTCAGTATAAGTATCTTTTCTCAGCTTGTTTTCCATCACTGAATTTGTGGGAATCCAGCGCTCTTCAATCTCTTCTATTTTATTGACTTTGGTTTCTTTTAATAAACGTCCGCTTTGAGTATATAATTCTTCCTTCAGACCAATAAATCTATCCTTGTCTATCCAGGCAACTCGACGATAGTAGGAGACTTTAACTCCTTCCCTGGCTATACCTTCCAAAACATAACAGGGACGGCCTTCAAATTCTTCTTCCTCAATAATTTTAAAATCATATAAATCGGTTAATTTATCTGATTCCATAACATCCTGATAGGAAAAATCACTTCCCATCATCCCCTGGTTTAGCATATGACCGGATATTTTAATGATTTCTTCCGCATCAGGGAAGAACATCCATAGGTCATCTTCTCTCTTAAGGAATTTTGTACCTCTATCTACTGGATTCGTAAACTCTACAAGAGCATTTCTTTTATCGGCTAAAACAAACATAGCTTTAATTATTTTACGACCTCCGCTAACAATTATCATTTCTGCTTCCATTTGAGTTGTATCAAAATATTCATTATCATCTCTCTTGTTGATAATTTCCTCGGCGGTCATTTCTGCAGCAGTTGCCATAATTAAACATGAAAATAATATCGATACAGTTATTCCAATTAATAAAAACCATTTAATTTTTTGCATAATAAATTCCCCTTTCGTTTTTTCACCCCCACCTTAATCCTCCCCCCTCAAGGGGGAGGAAAGTAGGATGGAAGACAATATTCTTGTCTATTGTCATTGCGAGCCACGATTTATCGGGGCGTGGCAATCTCGAGTTGGGATTGCTTCGTCACTACGTTCCTCGCAATGACATCTTAATTTCTTACGGGCACGATGCATCGTGCCCCTACATCTAAATGATAAAATATTTTTTATGCTTTATTCTTTTCTACGGGCAGACACAAGGTCTGCCCCTACATGTTACTTATCACTCATTACTTATTACTTGTATTGTTACTCATCACTCATTACTTATCACTTGTTGTTACTTGTTTTG
Source organism: Atribacterota bacterium (assembly GCA_030668465.1). GTDB lineage: Bacteria > Atribacterota > Phoenicimicrobiia > Phoenicimicrobiales > Phoenicimicrobiaceae > Sediminicultor. The sequence goes on from DAOUTX010000058.1 coordinate 2,104, forward strand.
TTACTCATCACTTGTTACTGATTACTTGTTTTATTTCCTATACGCTACACACTCTACGCTAAATTTGTCTCAAGGCTTCGGTCGGTTCCAGTTTAGCGGCTTTTCTCGCCGGGATGATACAGGCAATAGTGACAATAACTACCCCTAATGTAAAGCAAAATGCAAGATTCTCCAAACTAAAGACCGTGTAATAAATCGGGCTCATCAACCATACTGTACTGTCCACTCCCTCGAAAGCCGCGGAATAATCGATGCCGACAATAGAGAAAACTCTGGTTATTATTCCGCCCATTACAGTGCCAACAGCACTGCCAAGTATACCAATAATTGCTCCTTCCATGGTAAATAGATACAATATTTCCCTGCCTTTTAAGCCCAGGGCACTCATCATCCCGATTTCACGGGTACGTTCATTGACAATCATAATCAGTGTATTCACCAATACAAAACAGGCCAATATGATGATAAACACATAGATAGAATTATACATTTTAACCGCAAAATCAAAAAGCTCAATCAAATCATAATCTCTATTCCAAAGCTGCATTAGATATTTCCCGGATTCATCTTCCCGGGAAAACAGTTCATTTAATCCGGGCAAAACCGAGGCAGCTTTATCGTGGTCTGAAGTGATCAAAAGCAATTCTGTTACCTCACCTGGCATTTCCAAAATCCTCTGGGCCTGGCCTAATGGCAGGAAGAAAAGTTTATCATTCAATCCCTGGATATCACTTTGATATTTCCCGACTATCTGAAAAGTAGAACCTTTAAAGGAACCAAAGGGAGTCGAGTATAAAATAGTGACTTTCTCTCCTACTTCACGACCTATTTTTTTCAATAATCCGGCACCCATAACAACTTCCTTATTCCCTTCCTGAACCATCCTTCCTTCGGTGATGTTTTTATCAATTCCCACAAATATTATTTCTTCAGCAGGATCAATGCCCCATCCCATCATACCGACCAATTCATCTTCCAGGCTGACCATGGCACCAAATTTAAGTCGCGGAACAACCTGTTCCACCCCTTCCACTGACCTTATTTTTTCACTCATCTCTGAGTAACCTTCACCGTTAAATCCGTCTAAAGTATAATTTAAGGACATGAGACGCTCTTTTAATTTGTATTCATCATCAATAATCCGTATATGACCGGCTTTATAGTGAATATGATTTTCAAAAAAAGACTCCAACACTCCACTGATTAATCCACGGGCAAAGACCACGGCAAAAATAGCAAATGCAATAGCAATAATAGAAATTGATGTTCTTATTCTGGACCTTGACAGATTCTTTTTGGCTAAGTTCCATAAAAATTTCATTTTTTTTATTTCCTCCTTATCGATGATAGATGGCTTTTACCGGATCTTTTTTAGCTGCCCAATATGACGGTAATATACTGGATAAGACTGCGATGATGATGCCTAAAATAAATAAAAAACTGAAAGCAGGATAATTCCAGGCTCCGTAAATTCTATCGAGAATGGGAATGCCATATGCAGAACCATCTCCGCCTATATAGGCTATACTAAATCCGTATTTCACCAACGCACTTACACCTGCATATCCAAGCAAGCATCCCGCTAATCCACCGAGTATGCCTATACCGGTTGCTTCCACCATAAAGACAAAAACAATCTCCCACTCTCTCATTCCCAGGGCTTTCATCATGCCGATTTCTTCCGTTCTCTCCAGGGCAGACAGGATAACATTATTGATAATCCCCAGCATACCGATAAGAAGAACGACTGACAAAATAGCCCCGATTCCACCCTTCTTGGCAGCACTTAAAGCGATGACAGATGAAGCAGATTCTTTCCAGGAATAGGCTTTCAAATCAAGGTTTTTATTTTTAAAGCTGTCCGTCAATTCTTTGGTGAGTGTATCCTCATCTCCGGAAACTGTTTTCAAGGTAATCATACTAACCGCATTGCCCACATTTAATGCCTGTCGGGCAACATCCAGAGGAACAAAAACAATCCCGTTATTAATCATCGGATTGGGAGCCCTTACCAGACCTGCAATCTCAATATCGATGGTATTAAAGGTATCCTCTTTCGTCCTGACCAGAAGCGTAATATAATCATTAACTTTTAAATCCATCAATTCGGCCAAGCTTACTCCTATGACTGCTTTTGATTCGCCCGGTGCAAACATCGAACCTTCAACGACATAATTTTGAGTCGCAAAAACTTGGTTATATTGCTCGATAGAAATACCCACACCCCGAACTGCTACCTCATCAATCCCGTTATTCAGGTTAGCCTTAAATCTTAGCTCGGAAGACACTCCCAATAATCCATCCGTGTTCTTTATGCTCTCTTCCATGTCCTGATTTAAATAAATTAAATTTTCCAGGAGTAGTTCTTCTCTGTCTTCCCAGTATTCAGGATGAACCACCTGAATATTCCCTGTATCGTAATTTTTTATATTATCAAAAGACATTTCTTCCATACCGTTCATAAGAGAATCCATAAGTAAATAACTGGAAAATGCAAAGGCAATCACCAGAATTATTAGTATATTTCTCCTTTTTTGACGGGTTAAGTTTTTTAGCCCGAGTTTAAAGCTAAACATCTTTTACACCCTCCTTTCATCGGCAGAAATCATACCATCCTTCAGGTTAATATATCTGTTAGCATATTTCATGACCATAGGGTCGTGGGTAGAAAAGATAAAAGTAGTGTTTAATTCTTTATTCATTTTCCTCATAATGTCTACAACACCAGCAGCATTTTCAGAATCAAGATTAGCTGTTGGTTCATCCGCCAGGATAAGCTTGGGTTTTTTCACTAACGCTCTGGCAATGGCTACTCTCTGTTTCTCCCCACCGGAAAGTTCGTTCGGCCTTCGTGATTCCAATCCCTTAAGTCCCACTTCTTCTAATATTTTCAATACTTTTTCCTTCATTTGTGACTCAGAGGTATGGTCAGTCAATCTGATGGCAAACTCTACATTTTCATAGGCAGTCAATACCGGAATCAGGTTATAACTTTGGAATACAAAACCGATATTGTAGCGCCGCGTCATGGCAAGTTCTTTTCTGGAAAGATCACTTACTTTCTTGTCGTTTAGGCGAATTTCTCCTTCTGTAGGCGTATCCAGACAACCTATCATATTTAGAAGTGTGGTCTTTCCGGAACCGGAAGGACCAAAAATGGTGGTAAATTCACCTGCTTCCACATTCAGGTCCACACCTCGCAAGGCCGGGATTTCTATTTTCCCTTGCTGATAAATTTTCTTAACCTTATTTAGTTCTAGTAAAGACATTTCATTTGACCTCCTTTAATAAATTCGATTACATTGATGATTTTTTTTATATTTTAATTACCTATACAGTGAATACACTTAAGATAATTCTCTTTAATTATTTTTTTACCTACCGATGATAAATTGCTTTTACCGGATCTTTATGGGCTGCCCAGTAAGCGGGACCTATGCTGGAAAGTAAAGCAACAACTATTCCAAAAAAGAATATAAAAACAAAAGAAGAAACATTCCAGACCCCATAAACTTTGTCGATTACCGGTATGCCGTACGTGGACATATCTCCACCGATATAACCTAAGTCATATCCGTATTTAACTATCCATCCTACTCCTGCAAAGCCTAAAAGGCAGCCGGCTAATCCACCAAAGATGCCTAGACCGGTTGCTTCTACCATAAAGACCGAAACGATCTCCCATTCTCTCATTCCCAGGGCTTTCATCATACCGATTTCTCTGGTCCTCTCCAGGCTAGACAGGATAACATTATTAATAATTCCTATCATACCGATTGTTAAAATGATGGTTAAGATAACCGCGGTTTCAGCATCTTGAGCAGTACTCATCGCTACCACCGTTTTCGCAGATTCCCTCCAGGAGTAAGCATTAATATTCATCTTTTTCTCCTGAACAATTTGATTAATATTATCTATGGTTTGGTTAATTTCTTTTTCCTTTTTTATTTTGACGGCCATCATGCTAATGCCGTTCTCCACATTTAATGCCTGCTGGGCAATTCCTAAAGGAACAAAAACAATACCATTATTGGTCATCGGATTGGGCGTATACAGCAATCCCGCAATTTCTAAATCAATGGTATTAAAGGTATCCTCTTTGGTCCTGACCAGGAGCGTAATATAATCATTAACTTTTAAATCCATCAGTTCGGCTAATCCTACGCCTATGACTGCTTTTGATTCGCCCGGGACAAACATAGAACCTTTAACGACATGATTTTGAGTAGCAAAAACCTCACTATATTGCTCGATAGAGATGCCCATACCCTGAACCGCTACCTCATCAATTCCGTTATTAAGGTTGGCTTTAAATCTTAGTTCGGGAGATACTCCCAATACTCCATCCATATTATTTATGCTCTCTTCAATATCCTGGCTCAAATAGATTAAATTTTCTAAAGGCAGCTTATCTTTGTCTTCCCAGTATACAGGATGTGCCATTTGAATACTCCCTGTATCGTAATTCTTTATATTGTCAAAAGACATTTCTTCCATACCTTCCATTAAAGAATCAAGAAATAAAAATACGAAAAAAGCAAAAGCAATCACTAAAATAGTAATGAAATTTCTTCTTTTCTGGCG
>DAOUTX010000170.1 GCA_030668465.1 Atribacterota bacterium
ATCTCAACGGAGGTGTAATTGCTCAGTGCGAGTTTGGTCCTGGAGCTAAACCTGAAAATATTCAACAAGTTTTTAAAACGTGGGATACACTTTGTAAATATGAATAATTTAATTACTTTCTTATAGACATAATTTACCTTTATAAGAGATCAAAAAAATAAATGAGGAAGAAAATGAGTTCTAAAGAAAGATTGTTGGCTGTGTTAAAGGGCAAAAAACCAGATCGAATACCATGGGCTCCCCTAATAGATGGTTATTTTTTAAGTTCTTTAAAAGAGAAAAACATAGAGATGAATTCGATTGAACTATTAAGAAATATAGGAGCAGACATTTTAGAAAGGCATGTATCAACTTATATTGATATTTTGCAGACGGGATCTAGCTATATGATATACATGAACCCTAAAGATATAATGGTTCAAAAAAATATTAAAATAACCACGAATTTTAATAAAAAAAGTGGAGAAATCTTTTATATATATGAAACCCCACTCGGAATAATTAAAGAAAAATATGTTTTTACAAAAGCTTCACCTTTTTTACCTTTTCCGGTAGAACATAAAATTAAAAAGAAGGAAGATCTAGGTATCTATAAATACCTTTTAACAAATATTTTACCCGTTCCTAATTTCAATAATTTCCCAAAAGTAGTTGATTATATAGGAGATGATGGCCTTGCAACTGCTTCTGGTCCCCCTACACCACTTTTGAGATTACTTGAAAAAGATATGGGAGTTGAGAATTTTTATTATTATTTATATGATTACCCCAAGGAGATGGAAGAAATTTTGGATATAATGCATGAAAGAAATAAAAATATTTATCGTATTATAATTAAATCTCCTGCCGAGGTAATAATAGGTTATGAAAATAGTTCCACGACTCTGTTTTCTCCACAGATTTATAAAAATTATTGTTTAAATCAAATTAATGAATATACGGATATTGTTCATGAAGCAGGAAAAATATTTTTAACGCATATGTGTGGAAAATTAGATAACATCATGGATTTGATAAGCGAAGGAAAACAAGATGGAATTACTGATGTTGCCTCTCCACCTACAGGGGATTTAAATATATCGAAAGCTCTTAAAGTGTGGGGTAGAAACAAAATAGTAATAGGGGGTATTGATGCCACTGCTTTCACTCAATTATCAACCGATGGAATTAAAAAATATATAAGTGAACTATTAAATCAGATAGGGCCAGTTAGTAATTTTATTCTTGGAAGTGGAGATGCTGTTCCTTACGGAACTCCCTTAGAGAACCTTAAAGCAGTAACAGAAGTAGTCGAAAATTGGCAATGAATAATTTTCTATATTTTATTTAATATTAAGGAGGCATTTTAATGTTTGATAAAGAAAAGTACGGGAAGATATTGACTCCATTAGTCACCCCTTTTAAGGAGGATCAAAGCGTAGATTATGAAGCAGCAGTAAGTATTGCTGAAAAGCTTATAGCTGACCAACAGGCTGATTCTATTATCCTCACTGGAACTACGGGTGAATTTTTTACCATGAGCTTTGAAGAAAGAGTGAAACTTTTTAAAGTTATCAAAGATGCTGTCGGCAATAAAATTCCCTTAATGGCAGGAGTAGGATGTGCTTCTACTATTGAAACTATAGCTTTAGCTAAAAAAGCGCAAGAATTAGGTTTTGAAATAATGATGGTAGTTTCCCCTTATTATACCAAACCCACCCAGAAGGAACTTTATAATCACTTTAAAAAAGTTGCTGAATCAGTAAATATTCAAATGATGCTTTACAATATTCCTATATTTACAGGTGTTAATATTAACCCGGAAACAGTAGCCCAGCTTTCAGAAATAGAAAACATTGTAGCCGTAAAAGAAGAAGCAGAGCTTAACCCTAAGCAGATGACTGAATTTATCAATATAACCCCCGATGATTTTATAATTTATTGTGGAGATGACCCTATGATCCTCGAGGCTTATACCCAAGGTGGAACGGAAAGAATTGGTGGGATTGTTAGCGGTGGCGCCCATATAATCGGAGCGCAATTAAGGAATATGATTAATATGTTCCTTAATGGAAAGGTGGGAGAAGCAGCTAAAATGCAACAAAAATATCTACCACTATTTAGAATAATGGGACAGAATGGTCGGACAAACCCTGTCTCTCTTATAAAAGAAGCCATGAAGATGGTGGGGTATAATGCAGGCATTCCTCGTCTACCTTTAACTCCCGGTACTGAGGAGGAGATTGCAGAGGTTAGAAAGGTCATGAAAAAACTCCAGTTAGTCTAATAATGCAATTTAAGTGAAACGTATTCTTTATTCAAAATGGGTATAAATGTGAATTCAAAAAGAATAGTAATAGATACTTTAAAATTTAAAAGACCCCAGCGCATTCCCAGACAATTATGGGCATTGCCCTGGGCCGAAGAAAGATATCCAGGAGAAATTGAAAAAATTCGCAGTAATTATCCCAGCGATATTGTGATAGCTCCCTCTTTTTATAAAACTCAATTACCACAAACCGGTAGTAAATTTAAAAAAGGTATATTTATTGATGAATGGGGTTGTACTCGTATTAGTATTGAAAATGGTATATCAGGTGAAGTCAAAAACCATTTGGTGAAAGATTGGAAGGATATAAAAAAAGTGCATATTCCCAAAGAACGTTTGACAATCGATATTGATAAAATAAATGGTTTCTGTTCTAAAACAGATAAATTTGTACTGGCAGGCGCTATACAACGCCCCTTTGAAAGGATGCAGTTCATTAGAAGGTCTGATAATTTATTCATAGATTTAATTGAACAACCAGAGGGATTTAAAAAATTAGTTAGCGAGGTTCATGAATTTTATAAAGAAGAAATAAAATTATGGTGTGGGACTAACATTGACGGTATTTTTATAATGGACGATTGGGGGGCGCAAAATTCACTTTTAATCAACCCGGAGTTGTGGAAAAAGATATGGAAACCTATGTATAAAGAGTATATTGATATTGCACATAAGTATGGGAAATATGTATTTATGCATTCAGATGGAAA
>DAOUTX010000176.1 GCA_030668465.1 Atribacterota bacterium
AAACGCGGTGCAGGAATAGGTCCAGCAACTGCCTTCCTTTATTCCGGACCAGCCATCAATATATTGGCAATTATCTTAACTGCACGTGTTTTAGGATTTGAATTGGGCTTAGCCCGTGCTATCGGTGCTATTATTTTTTCCGTAGTTATTGGATTATCTATGCACTTTATTTTTCGTAAGGACGAGAGAAAGAAAAACATAGAGGCAAATAATAATTTAGTTGGTGAGAAAACGGAGCAAGAGGAGAGACCTTTATGGAAAACAATATTTTACTTCGCCACCATGATAGGAATATTGGTTTTTGCCAACTGGGGAAAAGATGAATCGATCAGAATCTGGCAAGCAATCTATAGTTTTAAGTGGTTTATAACCGGCATTCTTCTAATTATTTTATCCTGGATGCTCGTTAAGTGGTTTAATAAAGAAGAACGAGTTCAATGGGTAAGTTCCAGTTTGGGATTTGCTGAGCAGATATTGCCTCTTTTGTTAGTAGGGATTTTAGTAGCTGGTTTTTTGTTGGGTAGACCAGGTAGCGAAGCATTAATTCCAAAAATTTGGATTGAAAATTTAGTTGGCGGAAATAGCCTATGGTCAAATTTATTTGCTTCGGTCGTTGGAGCTTTCATGTATTTTGCTACTCTTACCGAGATACCTATCTTACAAGGGTTATTAGGGGAAGGTATGGGTAAAGGCCCGGCCTTATCTCTTTTACTGGCTGGTCCGGCATTGAGTCTGCCTAATATGTTAGTTATCAGAAGCATTTTAGGAACTAAAAAAACTTTGGTATTTATTTCTTTAGTAATAATTATGGCAACTTTTAGCGGGATGCTTTTTGGCCATTTTTTTTAAAAATATAAAAATATTAGGAGAAATTTAAAATGAAAATTGAAATTTTAGGAACCGGCTGCCCAAAATGTAAAAAATTACACGAACTCGCAGAAGAAGCGGTTAAAGAACTTGGAGCATCAGCAGAAATTACTAAAGTAACAGATATCAACAAAATTATCGATTACGGGGTTATGGTAACTCCTGCTCTGGTTATAGATGGAGAAGTAAAGGTAGCGGGTAAAATATCCAGCAAAGAAGAAATTATTAAGTGGATAGAAGAAAAGAAGTAAAAAATTAATAAACTGTATCAAATAGTAAAGGAGAGGTAAAAAATTGTAATGAATAAATGTTGTTGTAATGCTAAATTAAAATTAATATATTCTTGCTCGGGTGCTGCTAATACCGGAGAAATGGCTGACCAAATTTCAAGAAAACTCGCTAAAGAAGGATACGGTAATATGACTTGTCTTGCTTCTGTAGGTGCCCACATTTCAGGTTTTGTAGAATCAGCCAAGAGGGCAGATGAAAATATTACTATCGATGGATGTTCTGTTGCTTGTGCTAAAAAAATCCTTGAACATATAGGAGTGACTCCTACTAAATCATATGCATTAACTGAAATGGGAGTGGAAAAAGGAAAGACGCCTTCAAACGAAGAAATAATCAGTAAGATAAGTAATAAAATTAAAAAAGACTTACCGCTTAAGGCTGATCAAGAGAATAATGCTGAAGGTGATAAAAATTCAGGATGTTCTTGCTGTTCTTGTTGAAAATAAAATATATAACAGATGAAAGGAAATGATTATTATGACTTGCTTTGAAAATAGAAAAAGATATTATTTTATTACAATTCTAACAATTATATTTTTAATTTCTTTTTACTCAATCGGTTTTTCCTCAACTTTAAAACAGGGTTTCCCTGCGCCTACTTTTAGTCTTAAAACAATAGAAGAAGATTATTTTAATTTAGAAGACCAAAGAGGAAAACAAAAACTTCTTATCCTTTACTTTTATTCCCAGGATAATCACGATTCACTTACAGGAATAAAAAAATTAGAAGAATATTTTGAAGACCATATTATTCAGGAAAAATATGAAGTATTCCTCATAAATACACAAGAAAAATTACAAGAAAAAGATATCGAATTGATGAAGGTATATTTCTCTGATAATAAAATACACTTCCCGATTATATTAGACAATCAGAAAAAAGTGAGCGAACTGTATAATATTGAAACTTTGCCTACTGCTATCTTCTTAGATAATAACTTGGTTGTTAAAAGGATTTACCCGGGCATTGTCTCCAACCAACAAACCCTAATGTTTCAGTATGTGAGCTACTTTTTAGCGAGTGAGAAGAAAAAAATCCCAAAGAAAGAAAAAGAAGAGAAGGAAGAAGTTATAGAAGAGCCTGATGTATGTACTTGTATTAAAAAGTCTTCTTTTTTACAATATTAAATAATATAAAAAGAAGCACGGATTCCTGTCTTTATGGGGTTAAGAAAAATAATAAAGTGGAGATAAATTAATGCAAAATAAGAAAAAATATATTTATATCATAATTTTTTTAGTACTTTTAGCTGCCGTCTTTGGTTTTAAAAATGTGTCTAATAACACTGAAACTAGTTTAACTCAAGAAGATATAACAACCGATGAGATAAAAGTGACCTTTGTAGAACTTGGGTCGGTTGGCTGTATCCCTTGCGATAAGATGCAGCCAATTATGAAAGAAATTGAAGAAGAATACAAAGGACAAGTAAAAGTAGTTTTTCATGATGTGAAGACTGCAGAAGGCAATCCTTATATTAAAGAATTCGGCATTAGGGCAATCCCAACTCAGGTCTTTCTTGATAAAGATGGAAATGAATATTTTAGGCATCTAGGTTTTTTTGCTAAAGATGAATTGGTTAAAGTCCTGAAAATGCAAGGAGTTAAGTAATGATAAGAACTATATTTGAATGGTTATCCAATTCTCTTCAATTAAATCCAATTATTGCCTTAACTGCTTCTTTTATCTGGGGAATATGCAGCATATTATTAAGTCCCTGTCATTTAGCCAGCATTCCCTTAATTATTGCGTTTA
>DAOUTX010000005.1 GCA_030668465.1 Atribacterota bacterium
CTCAAAGGGCGAACCATCAGGATTATAAACATCACAGGTAATTCGGGCTACATCTTTTTCTTCTTCCCAGGGATTTACTGTAAAGGTGGAGTAATCTGGTTTTAAAAGCATATCTGATTCTTCAATCCGCACAAAACCCTGGATAGAAGAGCCATCAAACATAATCTCCCCATTAAGGGCTTTTTCCAGTTCTCTTACCGGAATTTCTACATTTTTAGGCATTCCCAGAATATCGGTAAATCTCAATCTTATAAATTTTATATTTAGCTCTTCAGCCTTATTTAAAATCATTTCTTTGGTTATGTTTTTCATTTATAGCTTCCTCCTCAAATTTTTTCTTAAATATATTTTTACAATTATACTCTTTATCCTTTTATTTTACAAAATAGATTATTATTCGTATCGTGTATTGTGTAAAGAGAAAGAAAGGATTCAGAAAAAAATAAGATAAAAAAACAAGAACGGTTACTATTTTTTTCTTTATCTTATTGCCCCACTAAAGTTTATGTGGGCAATTATCAATAGAATGCTATTCCTTCCAATTTCTATTCCACAGTAACACTTTTAGCTAAATTTCTCGGTTTATCTACATCACATCCCAATCTATCAGCAATGTGATAGGCAAATAATTGTAAAGGTATGACTGATAAGATAGGATACAGTATATCCGAAGTTTTAGGGATATAAAATACTCTATCTACTATATTGATAATTTCTTTATCACCTTCTGTGGCAATCGCTAATACCAGAGTATCCCGGGCTTTAACTTCTTTTATATTGTTAATTACTTTAGTATAAACTCTATCTCGGGGAGCGATTACTACTGTCGGAAAAGTCTTATCCAAAAGAGCAATAGGACCGTGTTTCATCTCTCCTGCAGGGTAGCCTTCAGCATGAATATAAGAAATTTCTTTAAGCTTTAAGGCTCCCTCTAAAGCAATGGGATAATTAATTCCTCGTCCTAGATATAAAAAATTATGGAAACTTAAAAATTCTTCACTCAATTTTATAATTTCTGGTTCCCTAAGCAAGATAATCTCGACCATTTGAGGAATCTTTATTAACTCGGAAATTATTTTATTAATCTCCGACGAATCAAGAGCTTCCCTGACTTGAGCAAAATAGAGAGATAGTATGTAAAGGCACATTAATTGACAAATAAAAGCTTTTGTAGTAGCCACACCTATTTCCGGACCTGCCTTAATATACATTACACTATCTGCTTCCCTACTGATAGTACTTCCCCTTACATTGGTAAGAGCCAATATATAAGAGCCAGCTTCCCGGCAAGCTCTTAGCGCAGCTATAGTGTCCGCAGTTTCTCCTGATTGGGATATCAGAATGGTTAAATCTTTTTTACCCAGTAATATTTTTCTGTATCTAAATTCAGAACTATAATCCACTTCTATCGGAATACCGGTTAACTCCTCAAATATATATTTACCTGCTAAGGCTGTATAATAAGAAGACCCACAAGCCAAAATAGATATCCTTTCTATTTCTGTAATTTTATCTAAAGGAAGAGATAGGTTGTCAAGTTCCAGTGCTTTTGTAGACAGATTAATTCTACCTTCTAAATTATTACGAATAACCATAGTTTCTTGAAAAATTTCTTTTAACATAAAATGTTTATACCCACTCTTTTCTGTCATCTCCTCATCCCAATCAATATTTACTACTTCCTTCTGTAAAATTTTACCTTCAGAATTTATTATCTCTGCTCCATCTTTAGTTATAGTAGCAATTTCTCTTTCTTCTAAAAAGATTACTCTATTGGTATAACTAAGTAAAGCGGGAATATCAGAAGCTAAAAACATTTCTCCTTCTCCTATTCCGATAATCAAAGGGCTCCCGCAACGAGAAACAACTAATTTTTCTGGATCATGAGTAGAAATAACTCCGATAGCATAAGAACCTTCTATTTCTTTTATAGATTTTTTCACTGCTAAAGTTAAATCATTCTGATAATTACTTTCTATTAAATGGGGGAGAACCTCGGTATCTGTTTCAGATATAAAGTTGTGCCCTTCCGAAATTAATCTTTCTCTTAGAGGCATATAGTTTTCTATAATGCCATTATGCACTACTACTACCTCTGAATTGCATCCATTATGCGGGTGAGCATTTAAGTTATTGGGTTTTCCATGGGTAGCCCATCTGGTATGTCCTAATCCTATATTACCTTTTGGGGTAGCTTTTTCTAATAAATTTTCTAATTTGACTATCTTCCCTTTACATTTTTTTATTTGAATTTTACTATCTTTTAATACGGCAATGCCTGCAGAATCATATCCTCTATATTCCAACTTCTTTAATCCATCCAATAAAATGGGTACTGCTTCTTTTGAACCAATATATCCAATTATTCCACACATTTTTTTATCCTTTCTTAAATTAAATATTTACTTTTTAAAAACAAAACCCCATTACCAATCCATCAAGGAAGATAATAGGGTTCTCTAATATTTCTACTTTTATCAATATATATGTTAACACCTAAAAATTTTTTTAAGCAATTGTTTATATGTGTAACTAAAGTTTAAAGCGATAAATTTAAAACTTCTTCATAATTTTAAGTTTTAATTTTTAATTTTTTGGTTTACACTTTCAGCTTTGCGCTATTTTTTAGAATAACTATCTATGCTAAAATAGAAAAACCTTTGTAAGGATACTTAAGAATGAATTTATTTTGCCATAAAAACCTTTTTGTGCTTGCAATTACTCGCAAGTTTTACAGGTTTTCTAAGGATCTGGCCAACCCAGGAGCATCCGCCGAATTTTCGATAAACTCCTTCCTCGTCAACTCACCTTATAAAAACATCTAGCCCTTCAGATTGAGTAAGTTCTGGCGCTTGTATTCAATTTTTTGAATTTATATTTCTTTAATCACCTCCTTTTACAGTTAGTTAGCTGGTTAGATAGTTATCTGGTTTAACATTAATTCATCAATTAACCAACTAACTAAATACGCTAGACTGCGATACACGCAATACGATATACGATATACGATATACTATTTATATATCTTCCTTTTTAATCACCTCTCTTAAATTCTGAGATATTTTCTCTAATTTATTTTTATCTTCTCCTTCTAATAATATCCTAATTAATGGTTCAGTACCAGAGGCTCGAACAAAAATTCTACCTTTTCCGTCAAGTTCCTCTTCTATTTCTTTAATAAATTTTTTTATGCAAACATTTTTAAAGAATCGTTCTTTATCTTTAATCTCATAATTCAAAATGATCTGAGGGTATTTTTCCATTACTGAAGCCAAATTAGATAGAGGTTTTTCTTCTTCCCGAAGAACCTTCATAAGTTGTAGAGAAGTTAACAACCCATCCCCAGTAGTACTATATTGCGAAAAAATAATATGACCTGATTGTTCCCCTCCCAATACCGTCTTAACCTTCTTCATCATTTCCAATACATAGCGGTCACCGATATTGGTTCTGATAACTTTTCCTCCTGCTTTTTCTATAGCCTTATCAAAGCCTACATTACTCATTAAGGTAGTTACAACTGTATTATTTGGTAATCGGTCTTTCTTAACAAGATTTAAGGCACAAATTGCCATAATTTGATCTCCATCTACAATATTTCCCTTTTCGTTTACAACAATAACTCTATCTGCATCCCCATCATAAGCTAAGCCCAAATCTGCCTGTTGCCTTAAAACTACCTCTCTTAAGAAAGCGGGATGAGTTGAACCACAATTAAAATTTATATTAGTACCACTTGGTTTATCATTTATGGTAATAATCTCGGCTCCCAATTCTTTAAAAACACGGGGAGCAATTATAAAAGATGCACCATTGGCACAATCTAAAACGATTTTGTATCCTTTGAGGGTAAATTTTGGGGGAAGGGTATTTTTAATGTAATCAATATATCTATCTGTTGCTTCAGGTAATTCTTTTACTCTACCAATATTTTTTTTTGTAGGCCATTCATCTTTTGAATGATTTTCAAAATATATTCTCTCTATCTCTTCTTCTTCTGAATCAGAAAACTTAAAACCATCCCCTCTGATATATTTGATGCCATTGTGATCGAAGGGATTATGAGAAGCAGAAATAACTATACCGCAATTAGCATGGTAAGCTCTGGTCAGGTAAGCCACTACGGGGGTGGGTGCTATTCCTGCTCTTAGGACATCTACGCCTGCTGAACATATTCCTGCTATTAAAGCAGCTTCTAACATATCCCCCGAAATTCGCGTATCTCTGCCAATTAATATCTTAGGATCGACCTCGTCTTTAAATAAATATGCTCCGGCTCTTCCTATGTGAAAGATCACCTCTGCAGTTATGGGCTCCCTGTTGGCAATCCCTCTTATCCCATCAGTTCCAAATAATTTTTTCATAAACTACCCCTTCATTAATCGTTAGTGAATAGTGAATAGTCGTTAGTTAGTATTTAGTTTTTTAATTAAACTCATAGTCATTTTACTAATTTCATCAATTTCTTTTAATAACTGACCAGCTTCCTTGCTTTCAAGGTATCCCAGTCGTGAAGCAATAATAATTTGAGTGGAAAGTTCAGCCCAATTCCCCAGAGAAATAAATAGGAATTGTTTGTATTCTTTATTAGAGAACCTTGCAAATCCTTCTGCTATATTTGAAGGAATTGAAACAGCTGACCTTCTTAGCTGACTGGTCAATCCGTATATTTCTTCCTTAGGAATATTTTTGGTTATTTTATATATATCTTCAACTACTCCTATGCTTCTTTTCCATATATTTAAATCTTTATAACTTTTTTCTTCATATTATAATTTATACTTTCTTATTTTCTTAATCTTTTTACTAAATACTATTCGCTATTCACTAACGACTATTTATTAATCAACACCGTTACTTCTTCTGGCTCAACTTTAATTAAAGAAATTCCTTCGGGAAGATCTGTTTGAACTTTTACCTTCTGCTCTACCTTAAAATTGTCCATAAATTTTACAAAGGCTTTTATGTTTTCTTCTTCTAATTTATCGATTAAAATATTTTTTCCCTCAACAGTTATGTCAACTACTTCTGGCTTTATTTCACAGGATACAAAGGGAGATAAATTCTGAGGTACAACCGGGATATTTTTTAGGATTTTCTGGATAATGACTTCCTTAACTTGTATGGTTACTTCTATTAGCTCAACTTCACCCTCCACTATATTTAATCCTTCTTCCAAGGCAGGTGGAACTTTCACTGATAGAGTCTTTGTAATTCCGCTTACATCGATGGGAATAGTTTCTAAAAATTCAATATAACTTATTTTAGAATAATTACCAAAAATCTTTATTTCATCGGGATTAGATAATATTTCAGAAATATAATAACCCGGAGCTGGTTTCCCGATTATTTTTGGTTTTACTGTTAATTGCTTTTCGGGATATCCACGAGTCAAAGAAATTGATACTTCCACTATATCCGGTTCAATCTTTACTTCTTTAACTTCATTTCCGTTTACATCAACTGCTTTTACATTTATTTTTTTTCTCAGATCTTCCTTTATTCCGGAAATATCAATAGCACATATTATCTGTTTTATATTTTCTAATACACTCTGAGCACTAATTATCTTAACCTTAGGAGGATTAAGTCGGGGTTCGTCAGTTAAAGAATATCCTTTTTCGGGAACCCCTATTAAACTATATTCAACTTCAACCTCTTTAGTTAAAACTTTTTCAACTTCAACTTTTATTTCTGAAGGAATAATTCTGGTGATCTGTGTTTTCTTGGGAGGTGTAACTTCTACCTTTAATTTATATAAACCTTCTTTACTAATTTCAGAAAAATTTACTATTCCGTTAATCTGATGAGAAGAAATGTTATTTATTATATTTTTGGGCCCTTTAATTCCTACACTTACATTTGTGGGAAACTCTTTTATCACTAAGTCTTCGCCGAGATTGGTTTGAGTAAGAGATATGTCGATAAAATTCTCTACCATGGGATTCTCTCCACCTGCTATATACAACCATAGAATAATCGCTAAAAATATAGAGAGTAATTTAATATCGATATTTTTTAAAAACCAATTTTTTAATTCTTTCATTTTTTGTTATCCTCTGTCGGCCAAAAACCAAATTCAGAGATTATCTTAGGTTGGTATAGATGTGTTAACATCTTTTTTAATCCCTGGGGTTCCATAGGTCGGGTAATCTTTCCATCTAAAGCAATGGATATATTTCCTGTCTCTTCTGACACTATAATTATCAAAGCATCTGTCTGTTCACTTAACCCTAAAGCTGCTCTATGTCGGGTACCCAAAGATTTACTAATATCCATTCTCTCACTTAGCGGTAAAATACAATTCGCCCCTACAATTTTATTCCCTCTAATAATTACAGCTCCATCGTGTAAAGGAGAGTCGGGCATAAATATAGAATATAATAATTCAGGAGAAAATTCACCATTTAAAATAATTCCAGTTTCTAAAATATCCTTTAAACCAACCTCTCTCTCTAAAACCACCAAAGCTCCTTTGTGTTTACTGGAAAGCATGGGCATTACCATAACTAATCCATTTATTAGTTGTTCAACCTTTTTATCGACTTCCTTGTGCAAAAAAGAAGTATTTATAAAAAATCCCCTTTTCCCCATCTTTAATAATCCTCTTCTTATTTCTGGTTGAAATATTATAGGCAGGGCTACAACCATCATGGCCATGGCTCCTTTTAGAAGCCAATTGATAGTTCTAAGGCCGAGCTGATCAGCAATAAAAGAAACAATAAAAAGAATAACTAATCCTTTGATTAATTGTACTGCCGGGGTATCTTTAATTAAGAGAATTATGTGATAGGATATAAAAGCAATGATTAGTATGTCTATAATATCTAAAAGGCTGAAAGAGATTGGCACTTGATTCTCCCTTTTTCACTTGTTAAAAATTTAAAGCATAATTAATGTTTTTTGAACAATCTTTCTACTGTTTTACTAATTGTTATTTAAAAAATAATCAATGATTAGAATATCTTATGTCTATCCAATCAAGGAAAATATTTTATAAAGATAAAATATTTTTCTTATTACTAATTATAAAATTATTTCGTCTTTTAATCAAATCTAATTAGTCGTTAGTATTTAATTAGCGTATAGCATACAGCGGGTAGCGTATAGGCGCGGGGAACAATTGCGGGAAAACAATATGCTAAAGATGCGAAAACATCCCCCAGTCTTCCCGTAGAACAGGCGTCTCGCCTGTCTATGAAAAAAAAGGGGCGTATGGCGCACGATACGCTTTGAGTTTCCTATAAACTTGCAACTTGTAACTCGAAATCTAGAACTTACAACTTGTTGCTAATTACTAATAACTCATTACTGTATTTATTTACCAAATACTATTCACTAACGGCTAATCTAATTATATTTATAATAGTAAAGCTAAGACGCCTTTTTGAGCATGTAATCTATTTTCTGCCTGATCAATTACTACAGAATGGGGGCCATCTATAACTTCATCAGTTATCTCTTCCCCGCGATGAGCAGGCAGGCAATGTAATATTATTACATCATCTTTTGCTCTGTTTACTAAATCTTGATTTATTTGATAAGATTTAAACACATCTTTTCTAAGTTCACTCTCTTTTTCAAATCCCATGCTGGTCCAGACATCGGTATAGATAATATCAGCCCCATCTACAGCTTCTTTCGGATCTTGGATAAATTCTATTCTGCTGTTTATTTTTTTAGCATCCTCTTTAGCCAGATTTACAATCTCTTCCTTCGGCTCGTAACCAGGGGGGATAGCTAAAACAATGTCCATCCCTACCTTAACTGCTCCAAATATTAAGGAATGTGCCACATTATTACCATCACCAATATAAGCTAATTTAAGATTAGATAATCTATCTTTCTTTTCTTTAACAGTTAACAGATCGCCTAAAACTTGACAGGGGTGTAAAAGGTTAGATAATCCATTAATAACTGGAACTGATGAATACTTGGCTAATTCTAACATTATTCCATGACTGAAAGTTCGGGCCATAATCCCGTTTACATAACGAGACAATACTCGGGAAATGTCTTTAGTTGCTTCTCTTTGTCCTAATTTTATATCATCGGGGCTTAAGTAAATTGCTTGCCCACCTAATTGAATCATTCCTGTTTCAAAAGATACTCTGGTTCTTAAAGAAGGTTTTTGAAAAATCATTCCTAAAACTTTCCCCTTTAAAATAGATTGTTCCTCATGAGAATAATGCCTCAATTTTATAATCTCAGCAGTTTCTAATATTTGAGTAACCTCTTCCCTGCTCAAATCATTAATGGATACCAAATTTTTTCCTTTCATATCTATAGCCATTATTTTTTCTCCTTTCTGTGGAAATATTGATTTATATATTTTGAAGTGGTGGCAGAAAGTAAAGCGGGATAATTTAATCTAAATTTTACTTCGTCACCAACTTTTACTTCTTCTTTAAAATCATTAATATCAATAATTAAATGATCACTACTTGCCCCTACTATATTTACTTCTTTTTTCATGGGGATCAAGCTATTAAGATGAATGTCCTGTTTCCCTATTGCTAAAATAGCTCTTTTTCTTATTCCTAAATCGTGAAAAACGGGTACCTCCCCAAAAGCATCTCGACCAATCTCTCCTTGGGGTAAAGATGGCTTCTCTTTTACTTCTATAACTTCTGCAGTTAAAATGAAAGTATCCTGATAAGTGCCCGCTATGTTGCGCAATCTTACGTCATCCTGGCCAAGTAGAATACCTATTCCTATCCTTAATTGGTTTATTTTATCAGGAATAAGGTCGTCTTCGACTAATTTCAAAACACTAGTATTACCTCCTGAAATTACCTCTAAAGTAATTCTAAAATTATTTTCTATTTCTTCTGCTAATTTCGCCAATTTGGTTAGATTTTTCCGAGTAGGCATTACTCCGCTGATACAGCAAAAATTTGCACCAATGCCTATTAATTTTACTCCCGATAATTTTTTAATTTCGCTTACTGTTTGCAAAGCTTCATCTGGGACAATTCCTTCTCTTAAGTCCCCTAAATCTATCATCAAAATTATTCTATGAAGAATTTTTTTCTTTAAAGCTTCCTGTGATAATAATTTAATTACCGAAATCTCTGAGTTTAAACTTGCATCTGCCCAATCTAAAACTCTATCCACTTCACTTAACATAGGAATCCTTATTAACATCGTCTCTGCTTTAAGTTTAGCTTTTTTCAATCCTTTAAGGTTCTCAATTCGAGAATCACCTATAATATTTATCCCTCCGTCTATCATGGCTTGACCTACTTCTGTAATAGCACAACATCCTTTGGTTATTCCTACTACTTTAATTCCGTGTTTTGAACAAAGGGTTTTAATATTTTCTGAATTATTTCTTATCTTATCCAAATAAATATCTAATCGAGGATTTTTTTTCATTATTTCTTTCCTTAAAAAGGGAAAATAATTATAAAAGATAAATTAGTCGTTAGCGAATAAATATAGCGTATAGCGTACAGCGTTTAGCGTATAGGTGCGAGTAATAAGTGTAAGGAAAATACAAAATACAAGATATATTAGTCGTTAGTTTTAAATACAGTTTATTACAAGTGAGTATGATAATACAATCTCTACGCACTTTGGGTTTTTTATAAACTGGCAACTTGTAACTTAAAACCTATAAATTATTCATCATTCATGTATCTTATTTACTAAATACTATTCACTTTATACTAAATACTAATTAGGGTTTACGGAAAAAAATTCCTATGTGATTAAATTAAACCAAGAATAAAGTTTGTGTAATTTTCAGATAAAAAACTAAAAAAAAGAGAAAGGCACCTTATTCTTTGGTTAACCTTTCTCTTTTCAAAGATGTAAAAAAAATTATCTTTTAGAAAATTGGAATCTTGCCCGAGCGCCTTTTTGACCATATTTTTTTCTTTCTTTCATCCTTGCATCCCGAGTTAATAAACCTTCTTTTTTTAAGATTAAGCGCAAAGCAGGATCATATTGAAGAAGTGCTCTCGCAATTCCATGTTGTATCGCCCCTGCTTGGCCAGTAATGCCCCCTCCTTCTACTTTAGCAAAAACATCTAATTCATTCTTTTTATTTACTAATTCCAAAGGCTTTTCTACTACATTCGATAAAGATTCTCGTCCAAAATAATTATCCAATGTTCTTTTGTTAATTTTTATACTACCTTTGCCAGGGACTAACCATACTCTGGCAATTGAGGATTTTCTTCTTCCAGTGCCGTAGCTTTTTGTCTGTGACAAGTATTTAACCTCCTTCTTCGTGCTTAGTTAATATTTTCTAATTTTTGAGCTTGATGAGGGTGTTCATTCCCTTTGTAAATCTTTAATTTTTTAATCATTGCTCTACCTAATTTAGTATGAGGGATCATACCTTGAACTGCTTTTTTCACCACTAATTCTGGTTTTTTCTTTAATAATGTTTCCAGAGTAACGCTTTTTAAGCCTCCTGGATAAGAGGTATGATACCTGTATATTTTCCCTTTGAGTTTATCTCCGGTCACTTTTATCTTTTCAGCATTTATAACCACTACATAATCACCCAAATCCATAGATGGTGTATAGGTTGGTTTATTCTTTCCTCTTAATATTGTAGCTATCTGAGTAGCTAATCTCCCCAATATTTCTCCTTCTGCGTCAATTAGATACCATTTTCTGTCAATATCTTTTGCTTTTGCACTGTAGGTTTTCACTATGTTCCTCCCTGGCTAAAAATTTCACATGTGATTTGTTTTTAATAAATAAAATAAATATCGATTCACCTTAAAATACTTTTCTTTTATTAGAAAATAACATAATAAATTGTAATATAATCAAGCGATGATGTCAAGCAATAATTAGTATTTAGTGAATAGTGAATATTATTTAGTAAATAAACTACAGTAACAAGCCATGTGTTATTAGTAATAAGTCACAGGTTTCAGGTTTCGAGTTATAAGTTGCAAATTTATAGAAAGCTCAAAGCGTGTAGGGGTTTTATTATTGTACGCCCTTTTAATGAACCGTAAACTGTAAACCGATAACTGAAAACCGTCAACTTGCATTTAATACTAACGACTAGTTAGTAATTTACTTTCATTAAAAATAGTCCTTTGGCGGGGACAGTTTTACCTGCTATTTTTCTATTTTTAGCTTCCAATATCTTCTTTACCCCCAAATAATTTATCTTCTCCTTACCTACTTCCAAGAGAGTACCAACAATGGTGCGAACCATCTTATACAAAAAAGCATCGGCCTCAAGATGAAAACAAAATAGATTTCCTTCCCTGGTTATGTTTATATCTTTAATGGTCCTTTCACAATTTCTAATTCTACTCCCCGAACAGGCAAAAGATGTAAAATTATGTTTTCCATGTAAAAATTTACTGGCTTTTTTCATCTCTTCTAAATTTATCTTCTTGTAAACACAGTATACATAATTTCTTAGAAAAATAGACAGATAATTATTGTTCAGATTAGAATTTAAAACATAATAATGATAAATTTTACTAATCGCACTATGGCGGGCATGAAAATTAACATCTACTATTTCTGCTTTTTTAATCCTGATATCTAAGGGTAGCATACGGTTTAGAATCAAAGGTAATTCCATCCAGGGAATAGAACTGTTAGTTTTAAAATTTGCCACCTGCCCCAAGGCATGTACGCCTGCGTCAGTCCTTCCAGAACCGTTAAGAGTTATCTTTTCCTGGGTAATCTGGGTTATTTTTTCTTCCAAAATTCCCTGGACACTTAAAAGGTTTTTTTGTTTTTGCCATCCATAATACCGGGTTCCCTCATATTCTATGGTAAGCTTTATGTTAATCATTTTTTCACTTTCTAATATATCTCATTATATTTATAATTTAGCAAATAGAAATATAATTTGTCATCCTAGTTAAGCTAAAACTTAAAGCTAGAAAGGGGGAAACATAATTTAAAACTCAAAACTTATTTTCCCCCTTGAGAGTTAATATACTTGAACCTAATATTTTTGCTAATTTCTTAGTTTCCTTTAAAAGATATTCTATTTGTTTGTTATTTATTTTCTTAGTTTCCTTTAGTAAACTAAGCCATTATGCATTTTCGATGAAAGATTTAAGAGAATAATTAAAAACAGTTCTTTAATTTCAAGTTTTGAGCTATGGTTTTGTGCTTTGCGCTTTCTTAACCAGTTAACCAGGTAACCAACTAACTAGTTTTACACGCTCCACGCTATCTTTCTACGCGCGCTACGCAATGCTTGATATACGATATTAATTTAAAACATTATACTCGCCATAACAGTAACAATAATAGTAAAAGCAAAAGTTAAGATATCAGCTTTTTTGATTTTCAGTTCCCTATAATGAGTCCTACCTTCTCCCCCTCTATAACATTTAGCTTCCATAGCAATGGCTAATTCATCAGCACGCCGAAATGCATTAACAAACAAGGGTATTAAAATAGGAATTAAATTTTTTGCTCTGTTAAAAATATTTCCGCTTTCAAAATCTGCCCCTCGAGATATTTGAGCTTTCATTATTTTTTCTGTCTCTTCCAATAAAGTCGGAATAAATCTCAGGGCTATAGTCATCATCATGGCTATTTCGTGAGCGGGAACTCCTATAAATTTGAAAATAGCCAATAACCTTTCTATCCCGTCGGTCAAAGATATGGGAGAGGTAGCCAAGGTAAGCAGGGAAGTAGCTAAAATTAAGATAAATAATCGAAAAGAAATAAGCAGCCCTTTTACTAATCCTTCCTGAGTTATTTTTAAAAAGCCTAATTGGTAAATTACTTTCCCTTCAGTCATAAAAATATGAATTATTAGAGTAAATATAATGATAAATAATATAGGACGTAAACCCCTGAATACAAATTTTGGGTGTACCTTAGAAATAATAATGCTAAATAGTACAAAGCTTCCTAAAATTAAATATCCTGAATATTTCGTTATTAGAAACAGGCTTACAATTATAGCCAAACAACTCAATATTTTTATTCTGGGATCCAAATTATGAATTAAAGAATCTCTTGGGATATATTGACCAAAGCTAATATTCCTTAATATTCTCATCTTTCCCCCACCTTCTTGATAATCTTTTTTAAATTAGATTCTTTAAACATTCATCTTTTTAGCGGTTTTTTCATTTTTTTTAACACTTCTTTTTCAGCATCATCTACAGTTAATACCCCAGTATATACCTCTTTTCCTTTTGCTTTTAATTTATGCATACACTCGGTTACCTGGGGAAGTCCTAAACCCACTTTCATTAGATCGTTAGCATGCTTCTCAAAAATTTCTTGGGGAGTACCGTCCATAATTATCTCTCCTCGATGCATCACTAAAAGACGCTTCACTGTCTCGGCAACCTTTTCCATATTGTGTGAAACTAATATCACAGTCATTCCGAAATTATAATGTATTTTTTTTATCTCAGATAATATATTATCCCTACCTTGCGGATCAAGATTAGCAGTAGGTTCATCTAAAATTAACATTTTGGGTCTGATGGACAGTATACTGGCTAAGGCGACACGACGCATCTCTCCTCCACTTAGAGAAAAAGGGGAACGTTCTACGTAGAGATTATAATCAAGGTCTACCATCTTTAAGGCTTCTCGGACTCTTTTTTCAATTTTTTCTTCTGATAAACCTAATTTTTTTGGACCAAAGGCTACTTCTTGATATATTGTTTCTTCAAATAATTGATTCTCGGGATACTGAAACACCAAACCTATTTTTTGTCTTATTAGTTTAAGATTTACTCCTTTTTTATTTAAATCTACCCCTTCCACATAGATTTTACCAGAAGTTGGGTTAAGTAAACCGTTAAAATGTTGAATTAAAGTCGTTTTACCGCAACCAGTATGTCCGATTAAACCAATAAATTCACCTTTATCAATCTCTAAATTAATGTCCTTTAATACTTCCGTTTCGAAGGGCATTCCTAAACTATAGGTAAAGCATATATTTTCTATATGTATAAACATAAACTTTCCACCATGTCCTCAACTTTCAATGTATGAGGGTATACGTCTATTCCTTTTTTGTTTAATCTTAGGGCGAGTTCGGTTATTTGAGGAACATCTAATCTTAATTGCTTTAAAACTTCTATTTGGGTAAATACTTCCTCAGGTTTTCCCATTAGAACAATTTTTCCTTTGTCTAAAGCGATTACCTGATTAAACTCAGCTGCCTCCTCCATTAAGTGAGTAATATGAATTATGGTAATATTCTCTTCTTGATTTAATTTTTTAACAATATCTATAACCTCTTTTCGGCCCCGGGGATCAAGCATTGCCGTAGGTTCATCTAAAACCAAATAGGAGGAGTGTAGAGCAATTGCTCCAGCGATTGCAACTCTTTGTTTTTGTCCACCTGAAAGTAAATGAGGTTCACTTTCTTTATACTCTTCCATTTCTACAACTTCTAAGGCCCAATCAACCCGTTCTCTCATAAGCTTTGGTTTTATTCCAATATTTTCTAAACCAAAAGCTATATCATCTTCTACTGTGGTTGCGATAATTTGATTGTCTGGATTTTGGAATACCATACCCACTTTTCGTCTTATTTCCCATGTTTTGCTTTTGTCTTTGGTATTCATTTTGTCTACCCAAATATCTCCAAAAGTGGGAAGTAGCAAGCAATTCATATGTTTAGCTAAAGTAGATTTTCCCGATCCATTAGAACCTATAATAGAAATAAAATCTCCGTTTTTTATTTCTATATTAATAGAATCTAAAGCTTTAATTTGATCTTTTTTATGATAGTTATACATGTGACTTAGATTTTTTATCTTAATCAAAATGTTCACCACTTATAATTTCGTATATAATATACAGTAAAGAAGCAAAGATGCGGAATACAGAATTCAAAATCTAAATTCGTATCTCGTGAATCGTATCTCGCATAAAATACAGTAACAAGTAATATATAATGAGTAATAAAGAGCAGGTTTCAGGTTTCGAGTTACAAGTTTATAAAAAGCTCAAAGTATATCGCCGTACGTCCTTTTTTTATAGACAGGCGAGACGCCTGTCCTACGGGAAGGCTGGGGGATGTTTCGTGCATCTTTAGCATTCTTATTTTTTCCGCAATTGTTCCCCGCGTCTATACGCTACCCGCTGTACGCCATACGCTAATTAAATACTAACGACTAAATTAACTAGATAACCAAGTAACCAGCTAACCAAATTATTAAAAATCAAAAGGTTAAAAAGTCTAACTATCAAATAATTAGTTCTGATATAAAACTTTTTAACCTTTTTTCTTTATCCTTTAATTATTCTACAAATTCGATTACAGCCAAAGGAGCGGCGTCACCTTTGCGAAATCCCGTTTTCACAATTCGTGTGTAACCGCCATTTCTCTCCAAATACCTTGGACTAATTTCTTCAAATAGTACTTTGGAAGCTTTTTTATTTTTTATAACCTTTTGCACCTCTCTCTGAGCTTGTAAATTATTAATTTTAGCTACAGTTATCAATTTTTCTACATGCTTTCGAACTTCTTTTGCTTTTGTATATGTGGTCTCAATCTTTTTATGAGTTATGAGTGAAATAGATAAATTGGCCAACAAAGAACTTCTGTGGCTACTACTCCGACCTAATTTACCTTTTAATTTCTTGTGTCTCATCCTGAAAATCCTCCTGGTGAATTTTTTCACCTAAGACAAATCCATATTTAGTTATTTTCTCTTTTATTTCATCTAAGGATTTCTTCCCTAAATTCTTTATCTTTATAATCTCCATCGGAGAGTATTCAACTAAATCCCTCAATGTATTTACATTAGATTTTTTCAAGCAATTGTATGAGCGAACTGAAAAATCTAGTTCCTCAATGGTTTTATTTAAGATTTTTTCTTTTTCGCTCCTTTCTTTTTCTTCTTCTGATATAGGTTCACCCTCCAATTCAACATCTTCGGGAGAAAACTTAGTAAATACCTTCAAATATTTAATCAATATATTTGCTGATTTACTCAAAGCTTCATCAGGCAAAATGCTTTTATTGGTAAATATTTCCAAAGTTAATTTATCATAATTAGAAAATTGACTCAGACTGGCAGTTCCCACATCATAGCCTATTTTCGTAACAGGCGAAAAAAAAGAATCAATAAAGATGGTATCCACTGATTGGTCCGATTTTTTATTTTTTTCAGCAAACGAGTAACCCATCCCCTTTTCCACAACTATCTCCATATTTAGTTTGGCATTTTTATTTAAAGTAGCTATCGTTAAACCAGGATTAAGTATTTCTACGTTAATGTTGGGGGTTATATCTGCTGCAGTC
>DAOUTX010000155.1 GCA_030668465.1 Atribacterota bacterium
AATCTACGGGGATTTTTAGAGATAGAGAAGGAGCTTCAAAACATTTAACTGCTGGAGCACAAAGAGTGCTTATATCTGCACGTGCCAAAGGAGAGGATATCACTCTAGGAGTGGGTGTTAATGAAGATAAGTATATACCTGAAGAACATCATATAATTTCTAATGCTTCCTGTACAACTAATTGTCTTGCTCCAGTTGCAAAGGTTCTAAATGATATATTTGGAATCGAGAAGGGAGTTATGACTACTATACACTCTTATACTGCAGATCAGAAATTAATGGACCTCCCACATAAAGACTTAAGAAGAGCCAGGGCAGCAGCGCTATCTATGATCCCAACTACTACCGGAGCAGCCCAGGCAACGAGTTTAGTAATCCCAGAATTAAAAGGAAAATTAACAGGTATGGCTTTTCGTGTTCCTACGCCCAATGTTTCAGTTGTGGATTTAGCAGTAGTACTAAGAAAGAAAACAAGTCCGGAAGAAATTAATCAATCTTTCAAAGAAGCCTCACAGAGGGGTTTAAGGGGAATTTTAGATTACACTGAAGAACCCTTAGTTTCCAAAGATTTTAACGGTAACTCTTATTCTTCTATCGTTGATGGATTGTCTACTCTGGTAATAGATGGTAATCTAGCTAAAATTATAGCTTGGTATGATAATGAATGGGCTTATTCATGCAGAATCTTAGACCTTATAAAATATATTTGGAAATGAATATAGTATATAGTATATCGTATATAGTATATAGTTAAGAAAACAGTAATGAGTATACAAAAAGTTAATGCTCGTAATACCCAGCAAGATCAATACATACTATATATAAAATAAAAGAAAAAGTTTTAAATTTTAAATTATGATTTTATAACGCGATACTCGACACTCAATACACGATACAAATTACTATTCACTAACGACTAAATTAGATAGACGGGGATTAAAATAATGCGTATTCCAGTAATTGCTGGAAACTGGAAGATGAATAAGAATATCGTAGAATCAGTATCTTTAGTTAAAGAACTAAAGGATTTTGTTCGTGGAATCAAGGGAGTAGATATTGTAGTTTGTCCACCCTTTACTTCTCTTTGGGTGATAAAAGAGATAGTTAATGGCACAAACATCCATCTGGGAGCTCAGAACATGTATTGGGAAACCAAAGGGGCATTTACCGGAGAAACATCTCCCCTGATGCTGAAAGATGTGGGATGTGAATATGTTATACTGGGTCATTCCGAGAGAAGACAATATTTTAAGGAGACTTCTAAAGAGGTTGCCAAGAAAACCGAAGCCGCACTTTCAGTTAATCTTATACCTATCGTATGCGTAGGCGAAAATTTAAAGGAAAGGGAAAGTGGTATAACTAAGGCTATAATAGAACAAGAGATCAAGGCTTTATTTTCAAAAATCGATTCTACCTTAGCGGGAAGAATAATTGTAGCCTATGAACCTATATGGGCTATCGGTACAGGTAGGTCTAGTAGCTCACAGGATGCCAATATAATAATTAAATTTATTAGAGAACTATTTTCCTTCGAATATGGAAGTAAAATAGCTGAGCGAATAAGAATCTTGTATGGTGGGAGTGCGAACCCTAAGAATATTTCTGAGTTTATGAATGAATCTGATATTGATGGAGCTTTAGTTGGGGGAGCAAGTTTACATGCTTTAAGTTTCTCTCAAATAGTAAGAGCAACTAAAATATTATAAAATTAACCTAAACTTTAACGGGAGTAGTTAGATAAAAAGAAGAATATTACTTTTTTGTATCTTTTCTTCTCTTTCTTAACTCGAAACTATATACTCGATACTTTTTAAAGGATATCTTGAACTAAATATATAATTGTGTTAGAATAAAAAACCGAAATTGTTGAGAGAATAAATAAATATAATAATAAATTTAAAGATTTCAGAGAGATTTCTCTTTAACTATTTTAATCTAATTTTTATGAGAGGAGTTATAAAGTGCCTATAGCATTAATGATAATTCAGATTATGATAAGCATAGCTTTGATTTTAACAGTGATACTTCAGCATAGAAAATCAAGTAAAGCTTCAGGTATTTTTGGTGGAGGGACAACTGCTGATTATGGCGGGAAGAAAGGCAAAGAAGCATTTTTAGTGAAACTTACTACCATTATAGCGGTGCTTTTTATGTTATCTTCACTTTTGCTTAGTTTAATTAAGTAGAGGGAAAATCTTTAGAAGAATGGATAAACCAATTAGTTCGGTTAAAGAGACAGAAAAGTATTCTGTTAACCCAAATAGAAAATTTTTCTCAGCTACTCATGAAGAAATAGAGAAAGGGCTAACTACCGATATATATTTCGTAAGAGCTCAAGAGATATTGAGATATCTTCGTGTAGATAGTACTATAGTAACTGCAGAAATTTTTCCACGTGAGGAAGGTATATTTACTGGGACCCAGGAAGTATATAATCTTTTAAAAGACAAGAAGATAAAATTATGGTCTTTAGAAGAAGGAGATAGCTTTCAACATAAAGATACAGTAATGAGAATTAAAGGACCATACTGTGAATTTGGTGTTTTTGAAACAGTTATTTTAGGTATCTTAGCTAGTAGTTCGGCGTGGGCTACTGCCGCACGTAAATGTAAAGATTCTGTCGGGGCAAAGAAAGTTGTCTGCTTTGGTTCTCGACATATACATCCGGCTGTGGCTCCAGTTATGGAAAGATCTGCACTGATAGGTGGCGTAGATGGAGCAAGTTGTATATTGGGAGCAAAATTGTCTGGGGAAAAACCTCAAGGGACTATACCTCATACCGTAATGATTATTTCGGGAGATACTATAAAAGCTGCTCAAGCTTATAATATTTGTATGCCAAAAGATGTTCCTCGAATTATTCTTATCGACACCTTTAAAGATGAAGCCGAAGAATCCATAAGAGTAGCCCGAGCTTTAAGAGAGGACTTATTAGGGATAAGATTAGATACTCCAAGCGAGAGAGGCGGGGTAACCCCTGATTTAGTAAAAGAGGTAAGAGCAAGGCTTGATCAAGCTGGCTTTGCTTATGTAAAGATCTTTGTTTCGGGAGGACTTACCCCAGAAAGAATACGTATATTAAGTAAAGAACCTGTTGACGCTTTCGGGGTAGGTAGTTACATAAGCGATGCCAGCCCCATTGATATGACCTTAGATATAAAAGAAGTTAAAGGGAAGCCAATTGCTAAAAGAGGAAGAATCCCGGGCAAGATAGAAAATTCAAAATTAAAACGAATTATGTAAAAATAAGTGTGTACTGGAGGATAAAAGGTAAATGGAGGATTTACTGTTACAGGTTAAAGATTTAAAGACCTATTTTTATACTGATGATGGTGTGGTTAAAGCAGTTGA
>DAOUTX010000121.1 GCA_030668465.1 Atribacterota bacterium
CATTATACCTCCTTTTTTTAAGAATTCCGCTTATCTAATAAATTTTACAATTTAAAAACAACAAGCTAAAACCCTTACTCCAAGATAGTGGAATGTTGTACTAGCTCAATAAATTTTCGACTTTTTCAAACCAAAGAGAAATTTCTCGTTTCGCCTCCTCAATGGATGCTGAGGCATGAATCAAATTCTGCAGGGCCCGCTTTTCTTTTGTAGAGAGATCGGGTGAATCTATCGAAAAATCACCCCTTATTGTACCAAGTTCCGCAAAAAGAGGAACCGTATTCCCAACTATTTTTCTTACAACCTCAATAGCATGGTTTCCACTTAAGATAATTGCAATTATTGGTCCTGAAGTTATTTGTCGGATCAACCATTTTCTAACCAGAGTACCAACTTCCAGGGCATCATCAGTACCTAAATCCTCTGCAATATTTAAATCATATTTTTTATGGGCATCTACGGTCTTTTTGCCGACAGATCTAATCCAATCTTTATCATCAGGATAGTGTTTTCCCACAATTTCAGTAGCAGCATTTACTATTTTCATTTCTTCCAATCTTAGTCCCACTCTTTCAAATCTCGAAATAATTTCCCCAACAAGGCCCCTTTTAAAGGCGTCAGGTTTTATTAACACCAATGTTTTTTCCATTCCTCAATTCACCTCTAAATTTTTTCCCTTAATCTTTTTATTAAATAAAAACCAGCCTATCTAAAAATTAAAAACTTACTTTTCCTTTTAAAAAACTATATATCATTATAATTCAACAAATCCTCAAAAAACCCTTTTTTTTGTGAAAAAAATTAAAAAATAAAAAAGTCCTTCAGCATTTACCTTAAAGGGAAAAATTTTCTTGGCATAGCATACCGTTTATTCACTGGGAAGATTCGGGAGATTAATTAACTCTATTTTGAGGTTCTCTTCCTTCTAAAACATCAATTAAATTCTGTGCAGCTTGAATACTCATATTTTCTATAGCTTCTTCGGTATAGGCGCCAATATGTGGAGTCATTATCATATTATCCAATTCCTTCAAAGGAGATTCTCTGAGGGGTTCGTTATTATAGACATCTAAGGCTGCTCCTCTTAATTTATTATTCCTGAGAGCATCATAAAGAGCTTCTTCATCTACTATTCCACCACGAGAAGTATTAATCAAAAATGCATTTTTTTTCATCTTTTCTAATTCTTCATAGCTAATCATACCACGAGTAGCATCATTTAAAGGAATATGAATTGTGATATAATCTGATTTTCGAAGAAGTTTTTCCAAATTAACATATTTAATACCATATTTTTGTACAAATTTTTTGTCTTTAACTATATCAAAAGCAAGGATATTCATTTCAAAACCTATAGCTCGCTTAACAACTTGTCTGCTTATCTTTCCAAGACCGATAACCCCCAATGTTTTCTCCCAGACTGACTTTCCAATAATTTTTTCCCACTTCCCACTTTTTGTTTTTTTATCAGCCTCAGGAATTCTTCGGGCTAAACTCAATATCAATCCAAAAGCCAAATCTGCTACAGCATCAACATTAGCTGTAGGAGTACTCGTTACTATAATTTTCTTATTTGTTGCCGTATTTATATCAATATTATCTAAACCTATTCCATACTTGGATATTACTTTTAATGCATCTGCTCCTTCAATTATTTCAGCACTCAGCTCATCTATTCCAATTATAATCCCATCTATATCTCTTATAAGTTTTAACATCTCTTCTTTTTCATAAGGTCTGCCAGTATTATTTCTTTTTATTTCATAACCCCTCTCTGTAAACATCTTTAAGGACTTATCTGAGAACGAAGCAAAGGATCGAGGAGTAATTAATATTTTCATATAGACAAACCTCTTTTTTTCTAAATCTCAAATAAACTGATAAAAAAATTTCATTAAATAAAAGTTATAATACTAATTGATTCCATAGACTATCCACCTGAAATCATGGGCATAATTATTAGTTCATCGCCGTCCTTAAGAATCGTATTCTCTTTCTTCAGTTGATTAATTGACCTATTATTAACCATAACTATTCCCTTAGGCACAACTTTCTCAAATTCAATCTGATATTTATTATTAAGTACTTTAAATACATCTTTCACGTTTACTTTATCGTTCTTAAAGAATAATTCCTCTTCTGAATGTCCGCTAATCTTTTTAAAATTCAAAAAATATTTTACTTTAATCTTCAAAATAACTCACCTTTTCAAGTTAAAATATTATCTAAGCTTAATTCATACAATCTTTCTTTGGTTGGTCTACCGTTCATATCCCATCCTCGAGCTTCATAATACTCATCAAGCATTGTATTATAAATTTCATCACTGACAACATGACCCTTTGCTTGACCTTCCGGCATTTTCTCCGTTCTTAATCGTACTGGAATCATATCATCTTTCCTGAATCTACCTTCCCTATTAATAATTAATCTTTCTAAAGTATATATTCTTTCACCAATAGTCATAAGCTCTGAAGTAAAATCATAACCGGTTAAATATTCCAAGACTTTGCCTTGGGGTTTATCAGTAAAACCGTATCCGCTTCTAACTACGGTACAAATCCCCAGTGAATCTATATAGCCCCGGGTATCCTGAATAGATTTTATCAGTTTCCCCTTTCCTTTGACAGCAAAACGGTCATATTTATCTGATAAAAGTTCATCTCGAATACTCCAACCCCCAACATTATGACAGGCACCTCGACTCGAAGTCCCGTAAGTCAATGCATTGCCATAGAAACCTCTTGGATCATAAGCTGCTAAGGGTAGTCCTTTAACATGCATCATATATCTTTGCATTTTCGGCATTTTTTCAGCAATGCCTAACATGCCTTCTGCTAATAAATCTCCAATATCTTCTCTTTTTGCTATCTTCTCAATCATATTTACCATTGCTACTCCATTGCCAAACTTAAGCTCAAGTCCACCAGTTTCTTTCTTGGTAATATATCCCCTTTCAAATAACTCCATGGCAAAACCAATAATAACTCCAACAGACATAGTATCTATACCTAATTCGTCACAAATTTCATTTGCTTTAATAATAGCTGCAAAATCACTAACCCCACAAACAGCTCCCAAAGTACCTATACTTTCATATTCCGGATCTGATTTCGCTCCTTTGAAATTGCCTTCTCTCACTTCACATAACTGGGCACAGGCTACCGGGCACCGAAAACAGGCCTGGTTTTTTATAAAGAAGTTTTCTTTCATATATTCTGCTGTTATAGTGTCAATCCCATCAAATACTCCTGTTTGGAAATTGCGTGTCGGATAACAGCCAAGTTCATTCATAATAGCGGTATATTGAGCAGTGCCATATTTAGTATGATTAGCTTTGCTTTTACGTACATAAGAAATAGCATCTTTCATAACTTCTTTAAATTTACTGGATTCATTTACAGCTATTTCACCAGTCCCTTTTACAGCTATAGCTTTTAAATTTTTTGAAGCCATAACAGCTCCTGCACCACCTCGCCCAATGCTTCTTTCACCAATTTGAATACATGATAATCTAACTCTATTTTCAGCTGCAGGGCCGCATGAAAGAATCTGATCTTCTCTTCCTACTATCTCTTTCAGTTTTTTATTAACTTCTTTGGTGGTTTTTCCCCAAAGATTTCCCCCTTGTTTAATTTTAATTTGATTATCTTCAATCAAGGTATAAACAGGTTTATTCGCTTTCCCTTCAATAATAAGTCCATCATACCCACTTTTCTTAAGATGCGGACCAAAAAATCCTCCACCATTTGAACATAAATATTGCCGGGTTTCAGGAGATTTAGTAGCCAATCCTATTTTTGTGGTAGCTGGTCCTATTGTACCAGTCAATGGTCCGGTAAAAAAAATTAATTTATTATCAGAAGATAATGGCTTAATATCATTACCAATTTCATCATAATAAAATCTTGCCGCTAAACCCCGTCCGCCTAAAAACTTTCTCTGCCACTCAGGATTAATCTTTCCCTCTTCTATTGTTCTATTGGTCAGATTTATTCTTAAGTACTTTCCTTGATATCCTCCGGAAAACATTCAATCAACCTCCTCTTTCTAGACTGCAAATCGTCTCCTTCGCCATTGATCAAAAATAACAACACCAATAATGATTATACCCAGAATAACTCGCTGCCAGAAAGCAGAAACGTTTAGTAAGTTCAATCCATTACCCAGTATGCCCATTATAAATGCACCAATGAGAGAACCGACAACACCACCTTCACCACCAAAGAGATTTGTTCCACCAATAACTACAGCAGCAATGCTCTGCAATTCCGCTCCATCTCCCATTAAAGCATTGGCTGAATTTAGACGGCCGGTCAGGACAATGCC
>DAOUTX010000152.1 GCA_030668465.1 Atribacterota bacterium
TAATCGTTTTACAAGCTTGAACCATTCTCTTTCACATTTTACTTTAATCCCCTGGATTTTCTTTTTTTCCTCACTGGTATATTTTTGCAAAAATAAGATACTTGTTTTTATTCCGGTGTGAGGTTTAAAGGTGTTTCTATGTAAACCCACTACTGCCAAAATTCTCGCTTCATCTATAATGAATCTACGAATATATTCAGCGCTTGCACTATTTAACAAGACCTGGGGCAAAACAATTGCCACTCTACCTCCCGGTCTTATAAACTGTAATGAACGATCTAAGAAAAGGATGTGTCGATCTAACTGCTTTACTAATCTACTATTTTTCACTGCCAATTGATAAAGCCTTAAAACATTTCTTTCCTTCACTTTGCCAGTAAAAAGCGGATTGGTCATGAGAAGGTCAAAATCAAAATACAAAAACCTTTTTTGATTTTCTTTGTCTTTCTTCGGATTTTCGGGAAATCTCAGAAGTCTCGGCTTTAAGGCTGCTTTTATTTCATCATCCCATAGCAAAGGATTCAATGAATCACTATGTGAATCTCCGCCAAATATATGGGATTTTCCATTTCCGACTATGAGGTTAATAGCTTTGGCAATTTTTATAGCTTCTTTGGTAAAATCTATTCCGTATATATTGTTTTGCGTAAAATTCTTCGCCTCCATAGGAAGCCCCTTACCGGTGACCACACCACCGGCAACCCACTTAACAGAATGCAGTAGAAAACCTGCTGAACCACAGTCAGGATCAATGACAAATTCGTTAGCTTTAGGATTTAACATTTTTACAACCATATCCTGAATAGGTCTGGGTGTAAAGAGTTGTCCTTCTTTCTTTTTAGACTCCTTGGGAATTAAATATTTAAAAGCCTCATCAATTCCTCGTAAATTTGAATTAAGCAATTTTATTTTTTCTAAAAATGATACACAGACTTTCAAATGTATATCTATCAGTTCTATTTCATCCGTAGAATCAAACACTCCTGCCCAGCTTTTTTTAGCTCCTTCCAAGAGAATAGTAACAGCTTTTTTTACTTGCTTCGAACTTCTGTCTCCGGCAAAAAATTCTAATTGGTAGTCAGGATTATTTATTCCATTCCACTCATCATAAAGCTTAGCATAAATCAATTTAAAAATTTCATCAAAAACCTTAACTTCAGTATCTCTTAAAAGCAGTTCTTCAAGATCTAATAAAACTTTTTTAAGTGTATTTTTACCTTGCTTTAGTTCATTGTGTTCCTCTAACCATTTAAAAGTCCATCTTTCAGTTAATATATCTCTAAGCGTTTCTGATATTTTAGGGATTCGAGGGATTTCTACAAATAAATTGGATTCCTCTCTATGGAGTCTTATTATCTCATCCCCATTTGACCAAATACCAATAGGAGCACCTTTCGTATTACAGTAACTTTTAAGCTGTCCTAACCCGGTGGCTCGATAAGGCCTTTTTATTTCAAATAAGATATAATAATGTTTTAAATCTTCCTGGAAAACTACAATATCTACGGTTTGAGGCTCTATTTGAGAAGCAAAATTGATGGTTTTCTTAACACTAATTCGTTTTTTGGGATAATTATATTCATTAAGTAATCTGTAAATCCAGAGTTGTCTAACTATTTCTTCCGGCTTAGCCATTTTATATCTATTCTTAATTTGACATTTTATAAAATATTTTCCTTCTTGCTCGATTATTAATTTTTCAATAGCATTAATCTCATTCGAATTAAAAAGAGATAAACCATGTTTAACATCCGGTGCAAAAAATATTTTTTGGAGATTTAATTTATCCGACATATTTTACCCCCTCCCCATCTTTATTTTGAATATTTGAATTCTATTTTAATCTTACTTTAATAACTTTAATTATACATTCTATATCTCGCCTTGTATATCCTTCTTTTTAACCTACAAATAAAAAAACCCGAACAATAAAATAAATTCGGGCTTTTAATTAAAACAATTTAATTGCGTTAAATTACACCAAACAACTGTCTCCCCAGTAATGTTCTATTCTTTCTAAACTATGATAAATAACATTCCCTTTACCATGCTTTTATACAATTCCTTTTTGCTTAAACCACTGGACTGTCTCTTTTATTGATTCATATATAGAACGAGGTGAATAGCCAAGTTCATCCTGAGCTTTCTGACAGGAAACCAGGGAATTGCTGGCTAAAACATCAATTGAAAAAGGAGTAAAAAGAGGTTTAATTTTCATTAGATTGCAATATAATACATTAAAAAATCCAGCTGCCCTTGCCACCTGGTGAAGTATTTTGAATGAAGGTACTTTTACCCCACTAATCTCCTCTAAAAATTTTAATAATTGTCGAACGCTTATCTGTTGCCCGGACAAGATATAACATTCTCCCTTCTTGCCTTTCTCACATGCTAAAATAAGCCCTTCGGCTACATCCCGTACATCAACAAAATCATAAGCCCCGTCAACATAAGCTTTTACCTTCCCTTTAACAAAATCAACAATTAATTTTCCCATTTCCGATACACGGTAATCATGCGGGCCTATAATCCCCGATGGACACAAAATAACTGCATCTAATCCTTTTTCAATACCCTTAATCACTTCCAATGTGCCAAGAGTCTTCGATTTAGAATATTCTCCCAGTACATTTTCCGGATTAAATTCCCTCGATTCATCAATAACAATACCTGGTGCCGGTTCAGAAAGGGCATGGATTGAACTGGTATAGACCAATCTTTTTACTTTTGTTTCAAGACACATATTAACTACATTTCTGGTCCCGAGAACATTAACTTGATATAATTGTTTTTGCTGGCCGGGAAGGATAGAAATTATTCCTGCGCAATGATACACTATTTCTGCTCCTTCGAAAGCCTTTCGCAAAGAATCAGGAACGCATACATCCCCGTCTACTTTCTCTACTTCTAATCCTTCAAGAGAAACAATATCCTCCCCGGGGATAATAAGCGCCCTCACTTTTTTATTCATGTTTACTAATTTTCGAACCAATACATTTCCTAAATGTCCGGTTGCTCCTGTAATAACAATCATTTTTATCTCCTTATTAATTTACTATTGATTATTTGAAATATTAATTACATGCCGTGATATTTCTTTTCTATTCTTTCAGCCATAAAATTTATATCCGCCTGATTGGAAAATATACTTAAAATCGAAATATAATTCTTAATTTTTTCCAAATTATAATCAGAATTAATCCACGCGGTATCGATCCATAGATATAGAGAAAATAAATCAATCTGATCAGAATGGGTGATATCAATCATTTTTTTTAAAGTAGATTCGCTTTTCTTGAAACTTCCTCCTGCTATTAGCGGTGCATCACGATAGTACATTGCCAGAGAAATGTAGGCTTTTTCGTTTCCGGAATCCAGTTCGATTGCCTTTACAATAAAACCCCTAATCCCCGGACCAAATTTTGTTTTATAATATAAATTACGGTA
>DAOUTX010000151.1 GCA_030668465.1 Atribacterota bacterium
AGACCAATCTTAAAAGAACCGATGAGCAAAGATTGGAAATCTGTCTTTGAATTGCCGTATATCGGGCAGATGCAGAAATAGCGGATAGCGGATAGCGTTTAGTGATTAGTTAGTTACTTAGTTACCTGGTTAACTGGTTAAGAAAATAGAAAAAGAAGCTAGGAGACAGAATAAATTCGTAGAAGATAGGAGCGTATAAGTATAATATACGACATTCCCTCTCCTTTGGATGGAGAGAGTTAGGGTGGATAATCCGAAAATAATATTAGATTGATTCAAATCAGCCCCTTATACAATATTAATTTTAATTATAATAGGAGTATTTAAAAATGAAAAAAAGTATAGTAGTTTCAAATGCATCAACCATATTTTCAGCCTTGGATTTTAAAATAAATTTAGAAGAGAATATAGAAAAAATTGCGAGCTTGGGTTTTGACGGTGCAGAATTGCATGTTGGGAATCCTAAAGATTTAAATGTGGAAAATGTCGTTAAGGCAATAAAAGAAAATAATTTAGAAGTCCCCACTATAGGTACAGGACAAGCTTACACAGAAGAGGGTTTGAGTTTTTCCGATTCCAATGAAATTGTTAGGAAAAAGGCAGTTGAAAGAATAAAAGACCAGATAATTTTTGCTTCCCGTTTTAATTCCCAGGTAACTATCGGCTCAATAATGGGGAAAATCGAAGAAGGTGTGAACAAAACAGAAGCTGAAGAATGGGCTATTGATTGTTTGAGAAAATGTACAGAATTTGCAAAAGAATACAATGTCCGACTTACTTTAGAACCACTAAATAGATACGAGAGAAATTTTATTAATACCCTAAACGAGGGAATTGAATTTATTAAACGGGTTGGAGCATCTAATTTAGGATTATTGGCAGATACTTTTCATATGAATATAGAAGAAATTTCAATCTGCGATAGCATTATTCAAGCGAAAGACTATATTACCCATGTCCACTTTGCAGACAGCAACCGCTGGACACCCGGCTACGGTCATCTGGATTTTGCAAAGATAGTTCAAACCTTAAAAAAGATAGGTTACCAGGGACATGTATCCGCGGAGGCACTTCCTTTGCCTGATTCGGATAATAATTGTGCCCGCCTTACTATTGAAGCATTAAATAAATTGAATATTAGTTAATAGTTTCTTTCACAACAAAAATAGTTTTTAAAGAATGGGAATTT
Source organism: Atribacterota bacterium (assembly GCA_030668465.1). Classification (GTDB taxonomy): domain Bacteria; phylum Atribacterota; class Phoenicimicrobiia; order Phoenicimicrobiales; family Phoenicimicrobiaceae; genus Sediminicultor. Next base: position 1,190 of record DAOUTX010000151.1, read on the forward strand.
TAGGTATTTTTATAGCTAATTGCGAACTGTTATTATTGGTTTCACAAAAACCAATAGAATATATTCTCCAGGAAATATTTTATCATCTAATAATTATAAAATTAATATTTTAGCTAATAAAAGTATGAAACTAAATGTTTCAACTCTACTTTCCACGAGTGCCAGTCCAGCCTATAACAAAAGGAAACTTACTATAGATGAAGTAAATTTGAATTATTGTTTGAGAGATAAATATTTAAAGCATAAAGAAGAGCACTATTAAAAAATAGGTATTATCTTTTTTAGAAATGAGGAAAGATTTTGACGGCAAATAGTAAACAATCAAAGGACTTTTTGCACGTTACTTTTGTTTTTCACCCTGAGTGGTGGCATAAAAACTATGGCTTGAGTTTTGAAAAAGAGTTTTTCTATGACCCGGATACCCGGGTAGAAGCCGATTTAAGGATGCGCAAAATACTTAATGAACGTTTCGGTAAATATAATATAGAAAAAGAGGTTCGCCTAAAGCCCCGACCCAGTATTGGAGCGGTTCATTTGGCAGCGGGATATATAATATCTGAGATGTTTGGCTGTGAAGTAAAATACACTAGAGATTCCTCACCACAGGTTATATCGAAAAATATATCCGATGAGGAAGCCGATAAGATTGAACCTGTGAATTTTAATAATAACGAGACATTTCAAGAATTAAAAAAGTTGGTTGAACAGCTAAAAAAGAAATTTGGTTATGTTATGGGTGATATAAACTGGCAGGGAGTTTTAAATGTAGCGTTAGATATCCGAGGAGACGAAATCTTAATCGATATGTTAAAGAATCCGAAACGAGCAAGGAGAATTTTTAATGCTATTACAGAGACGATTAAAAATTTTGTTAATTATATTAAAAATCAAACAGGTACGTCATCTATTTCAGTAAATAGAGCGGTAAAATTTGTTAATCCAGAAATTAATTTACATTCGAATTGTTCAGTAGTTATGATTTCCGCTAATACTTATCGGGATATACTTTTAGAATATGATATTAAATTAGCAAAAACTCTGCAGCCTTACGGGATTCATCACTGTGGAAATAACATGCATATTCATGCAGATAATTATGCTCAAGTGCCCGGTGTTTCCTTTTTTGATGTGGGCTGGGGATCTGATATTGCCATCTGTCGCGAAAAACTACCTAAAGCATTTTTAAACCTACGTTACGATCCGGTAAAGATACGGAAAGTAGAACCAGGAGAGGTGAAAGAGGATATAAATAAGATGCTTAAGCAATTAGGGAATTCGGAGAAAAGCGGGATTTGCTGTATTAATATGGGGTGGGATGTTCCTGATAAAAATATTCTTACTGTGATTGAAACTGTAGAAGAATACAGGAAAAGATTTACCTAATGGATTTATTGTTAGAAAAAATATGATTATCTTCCAAAAACTAACTATTTAATACAACATATTTAACTTAAGCAGCAAATTTAACTCCATATGTCCTTTAAAAACTAAATAACTAAAATAAATGGATACATAAAAGGAAAGAAAGCGTAGGTATTGGTTTATTACTCAACCTTTTCATAAATAATTTATAATTTATTGCCGATATCTGCCTGTGCGTTGCACGCAGACAGTTTATCAAAAAATAAATTTGAAATTTTTGTTTGAGAGATAAATATTTAAAGCATTAGGAAAGCCTTGTTTTAAAAGGAAAAATATTTTATAATGGATACGCTAAAACAACAACACAACAAAAGTGTTAATATATGAAAATCATACGAGATTATTTAATTTAAAAGGAGGATTTTATGGACAAAAAGGATATTTTGCAATTATTCGATAAGTATTATGGTGATAGATATGAGGCCTATATATCTTCTATAAAATCAGAAAAAAAAAATTACTTTTTTCTGGTAAAAGATGATCATAGTAAATATTTAATAGCTATTGGTACTCATGGAATTTGTAAAGATTTTGAAGGTGATAATTTAGAAGAAATCAAAATCGATAAATATGAACTGATAGTAAAGAGATGTTACTTAAATCACCGTAATCTTAATTTACTGCGAGGAATATTTCCTCACCTCAATCCTTCTTTTTGTGGTCTACGAGCTTCTTTTGGTACCGGAGATCGCTTGGGAATAGCTACTCCAGCCCATCTTCAGGCTTTCCAGGGTAAAGATATTTTTCCGATTTTAGCTCAGCAGTCGGTTAGGGAGATGGCTCGAACTGAGAGAAATTGGCAGAAAGTTTTAGATGATACAATATGGGGTTGTTTTGAAGAAGGATATAAAGGTCCTTTCGGGGCAGATGCCGACCATGTAAAAGAAATTAAGGACTTAAAAGAA
>DAOUTX010000043.1 GCA_030668465.1 Atribacterota bacterium
CACCAATTCTATCGTCATGTATTACCTTTACAATTAAATTTAGATCGGTTTCTGCCACATTTTGGTGGATGTAGGATTCCGCAAACCTGGTAAGTTCACTTTTGCCCCCTGAGACAATTATTTCTATGTCTTAGTTTTTAAGAAAACTTCTTATCTTGTTAACGAGTTCTTTCCCTGAATTTATATCTTTCATTTGGAAGCACCTACCTTTACCTTTCTGAATCTCGCAGGAGATGTGCCGTGTGCCACACGCATCACTTGCTCCGGTTGCCCTTTACCACAATTTGCTACTCCCCAGACATTCCAATATTTTTCAGAGCTTATCCCATCACAAGATTTCCAAAACTCCGGAGTTATTCCTTGATAGACTGCGTTTTTATAAATTTTTCCTAATTTTCCATTTTTTATTTCCCGGGCAATCTCTGTACCAAATTGGAAGTTTATCCTTTTATCATCTATACTCCAGCTCTTATTATAATCCAAATACAAGCCTTCCTTTATATCTCCTATAAGTCTATCCAGTTCTAAATTTCCCGGCAATAAGTTGATATTGGTCATCCTAACCAGGGGAATTCTGTTCCAATTTTCTGCACGGCCGGCACCATTACTCGGTAGTCCTAATTTAAAGGCATCTTCTCTGGACATTAAATAACCCACAAATTTTCCTTTATTTACCAGATAACTTTTGGAGGCAGGGACGCCTTCATCATCATAGCCGAAAGTTCCTAACCCCCCCGGAACAGTTGCATCCGCTACTATGGTCACCTCCGGGCTTCCATAAGTAAAATTATTTAATTTATCCAAACTTAGAAAACTTCCTCCCGCAAAGCTAATCTCTTTTCCCAATACCCTGTCCAATTCTACAGGATGCCCACAGGATTCATGGACCTGAAGCGCAAGTTGAGACCCTCCCAATACAATATCCGTTATCCCTTCCGGAGCAGGAGGGGCAGCCAATAACTGATTAGCCTCTTCTGCAACTCTTTCAGCATTTTCTAATAGATTCATCTCTTCGATAAATTCATATCCCCGGGTAGCATAATCCCCTCCAAAACTGGAAGGATAGGAACGTTTTTGAAAATCTCCTTCACCGATAGCATAGGCAGTAATTCCACCTCCGGATTCAAATATAGTCTGTTCGATTTCAGAACCTTCGGTAGATATAAATATTTTATGGGTCTTATAAAAACTAAATGAACCTTCGCCTTTCTTTACTTTATCTTTTAGCATAATCTTGGTAGCTCTAACTAAAAGGTCTATCTTTTTTGAAGGACTAATCTGGAAAGGATTTTTAGTTATTGGAGTAATATAAGTGTCAATATGTTTATCTTCGTGGGCAAGTCTAATATCTTCTTTTTTAGTAAGAGCAGAGGCTCGGGCAATGTCCAAAGCTTTAGCGGCTGTTTCCCGCAAAGATACTTTGTTTAAATTATTAGAAGCGGCAAACCCCCAGGCACCATTCGCTAATACTCGTATCCCTACTCCTCTATCAGTTGAGACATTGTAGGAAGAGAGGATGCCATTTTCTACTTCGATGTTCTCCTTTTCAGTTTGAACAAGTCTTAAATCAGCATAGCTTACTTTTGTTTCTAACCAACTTAAAATATCTTTTAATATCTCTTTCATCTCATAAATAACTCCTTCCTCTATTAATTTTACCATTGGTCAGTATATTTAATCAAACGGATAATGACAGGCAACCATATGGCCTGGTTTAATTTCTATAAGAACAGGTTCTTCTTCCTTACATTTTGGTTTAGCATAAAGACATCGAGGATGAAATCTACAGCCCGGAGGAATATTGGCAGCTGAAGGTATCTCCCCTTTAATAGGGATCTCTTTAATAGTATTAGATTTTCCGGGAACAGGTTCACAAACAGCTGCAATTAAAGCTTTGGTATAAGGATGAAGAGCATTATCAATAACTTCATCTGCTCCTCCCATCTCTACAATCTTTCCCAAATACATAACTGCGATTCGGTCTGTAAAATAGCGAGCGGTGGAAAGATCATGAGTGATATATAAATAGGTTAAGCCTAATTCTCTTTGCACAGTTTTCATCATATGAAGTATTTCTGCCCTCGTAGACAGGTCAATCATAGAAACCGGTTCATCGGCTATAATCACGCTCGGTGACAAAACCAGAGTTCGGGCGGTAGCCACCCTTTGACGTTGTCCCCCGCTCAACATATGAGGAAAGCGCTCCATAAATTCTTCAGGAGGTATAAGTCTCACTTCTTTAAGGGAGCAACGAACAATTTTTTCTCGTTCTGCTCTGGTTTCACCCACCTGATGGATAATCAATGGTTCTTCAAGGACATCCCGGGCTCGAAATCTCGGATTCATAGAAGCATAGGGATCCTGAAAGACCATCTGAACATTCCTTCGGTATTCTTTAAGTTTATTAGCCTCAAGATGGGTCACATCTTTCTCTTTAAATATTATCTTTCCATCGGTAGGTTCCAAAAGTTTCATAAGCAATTTTCCGGTAGTGGTCTTCCCGCATCCTGATTCACCCACCAGTCCGAAAATTTCTCCTTGATTGATACTAAAAGTGATTCCGTCGACAGCTTTCACCCAGGTTCGCTCCCCTTTTAAGATTTGGCTGATAGTGCGTCTTATCAAAAACCACTCCTTGAGATTTTCAACTTTTAATATGGATTCACTCATTAGTATTCCTCCAACATGCTATCCGGTGTTCCGGTTCTACTTCAATTAAGGGAGGCTCATCTTTTTTACATCTTTCCATCACCTTCGAACAACGTGGATGAAATCTGCACCCTGAAGGGGGGTTAATCAAGTCAGGGGGGGTACCGGGGATAAAAGAGAGTTCTTCTACTTTCTCATGGAGTCGTGGAGTAGCTTTAAGCAGCTTTTCGGTATAAGGATGAATTAACCCTCCTTTCCCGTAGATCTGCTCATTTGTTCCAACTTCTGCTAACTTACCGGCATACATTACTAACAGGCGGTCAGCAACCTCTGCCTCTGTGGCCAGATCATGAGTAATAAAAATTACCGATAAGCCTAATTTTTTCTTTAATCCCTTTAGTAGATTGATAATCTGGGCTTGAACCACTACATCTAAGGCAGTGGTAGGTTCATCACAAATCACAATTTCCGGTTCTAAAAAGAGAGCAGTAGCAATAACTACTCGTTGCTTCATGCCTCCGGACAGCTCGTGAGGATATCTGCGAATTATATCCTCAGAAAGGCCTACTAAATTTAAATAGTTTATCATTTTCTTTTTTGCCTGAGAGGACTCCATCTCTTTATGTTCTTGAATAGTTTCCATCATCTGTTTTCCGATAGTATATACCGGGGTAAGACAGTTCATCGCCCCCTGAAAGACTATAGAAATTTTTTTCCATCTCACCTTTTCTCTCATTTTATTCTCGGATAAAGGCATAATATCTTTCCCGTCTATTAAAATCCTGCCACCGGTAATTTCCCCCGGTGTAGGAACCATTTTCATCAACCCTAAAACAGTAGTTGTTTTACCACATCCTGACTCTCCAACCAGGCCAAGAGTTTCCCCTTTCTTCAAGGTGAATGAAATATCGTCAACCGCATAAACTATCCCTTTGCGGGTAAAAAAATTAATCTTTAAGTTTTCTACTTTTAAAATATTATTTGTATTTGCCATTTCACCTCGTCCTTAATTTTGGATGTAAAATTTTATCCATAGCAAAACCGATAAATGCAAAAGTCATACCCATTAAGGCTATAAATAGACCGGGAGGAATAACCCACCACCACAGACCATTTATTACTGCTCCTCCGGTTAAGGCATCACGAAGTATCTGTCCCCAGGTTACAATTGTTGAATCACCTAATCCCAGCAGACTGATAGATGCTTCATAGACAATAGCACTGGGAACATAAAGAGCCATTGAGGCAAAAGAATAAGGAATGAGTAAAGGTATCATATGTTTAAATATTATTCTGCTGCTTGAAGCTCCAAAGGCGTGAGCAGCTTCAATATAGGTTTCTTCTTTAATTTGTAGTCCCATGCTTCTTACGGTCTTTACCGGTCCCACCCAGAAAAAACAACTCATCATGAGAATCATTATCCAAATATTGGGCTTAAAGATAGCGCTCATCACTATTAAAACCGGAAGCAAAGGAACACCTATAAAAAGTTCGAAGATTCTTTGCATTAACGAATCCTTCCATCCACCCAGGTAAGCACTCATTACCCCATAGATTACCCCGATAGAGACAGCGGTAAAAGCAGTTAATAGTCCGATTAGCAGGGCCCATTTTACCCCGGCTACAATTCCGCTCCAGATATCTCTCTTGGAACTATCTGTCCCCAGCCAACCAGATACACCTCCGGAAAAAGTAAAATAGATATCTACTACTTCATCATTCTCGCCAGGTAGAATAATCTCAGCTATCAACTTGTAAGTCCCTTTAAGAGGGGAAGGATAAACCAAAATCCCTTCTTTTGCCTCAGAAAACAAAACACTGGTAGGTTTAACCATCTCTCGTTCAATTCTGTTACTTTCCGGCTTTTCATATTTAGCGCCAAAATTATAAGATTCGATTCTTGAATCTTTACCAATCGATACCCTGACCTTTTTTCCATCACTTTTAGATATCGGCCTCCTGACCAGTTCGATAATATGGCCATCAGGTCTTTCTATACTTAACATAATAACCGGTGACCCCTTGGCATAACCATGGAATATAACATCAAGAGGTGGAAGATCATAGGGATATTCGTATTCAAAAACCGCTTTTGTCAATTTTATCTTTCCCATTTTCTCCTCTGAAAAAGTATGCTCTTCTATAATTAAAGAAGGGGCTCTTTTGGCAGAAGAAAACCAGTTAATCCATACCGGTGGAGCGCTAACGGGATTATCTTCCCAATAAGTAATATCTCTCCAACGGCTGCTCGCTTCAGGGAAGGGCACGATATAAGAGTTTATCAAAACAACAAAAATAAATATAAATAATAAAATTATACCAGATAAACCAAATCTAACTCTCTTAAATTCATTCCAAAAATCCCAGAACCCTGCTTTAATATCAATCCACTTCATTACTGCCTTCCTCCCACTTTAATCCGAGGGTCAAGAAATCCGTAGATAAGGTCCAGAATAACCAATCCTCCTATATATAGTGCTGTGGTAATAAAAAGATTGCCCATTAAAACCGGAATATCATTCTGTTCAATAGCAATCCAGTAAAGATTTCCCAAACCAGGCCAGCTAAAAATTCCTTCAAAAATGATATTGCCCCCCACTGAGGCAAGAAGGGAAAGAAGAGCCATAGTTACTATAGGCGGTGCTGCGGTCCGCATGGCATGGCCATAGAGCACTTTTCGCTCCGGGATTCCTCTGGTTCGAGCTGCCATAATATAATCCTCTTGCAATATGCCTAACACAATATTTCGGATAAGAAAAGCACTACCCCAAAATCCAATAAGTACCAGAGTCAATACCGGTAGAGCCATATGATAAAAAAGGTCTATATAATAGGCAAAGCCGGTTGGGGGAGGAACAGAATGCAGACCCCCCGAAGGAAATATTTTAATAGTGTAGGCAAAGAACATGATTACCAGCATACCCAGCCACCAGGAAGGCATACCATAAACAATCATGGTGCCGATAGAGGTAGTCTTGTCCATTATGCCTCCCGCTCTTTGCGCCTTTTTAAGTCCTAACCATAATCCCAGGATAATATTAATAAATATAGCGGTAGTAAAAAGCAGGACAGTTCGGGGCAAACATTCAGCGATAATTGTCCAGACATCTGATTCCCCGGAAGAAGATCTCATTATAGTAGCTTTACCAAAATCAAGAGAAAGGACATTGATAGCTCTCCAGACAATCCGGCTCCAGATGGGTTTATCTAAATGATAGAGGTGTCGTTTAAACTCTCTCCTTTCGGATATATAACGGGTAATTTCTTCCGGAGTCATCCGGGTGTCAAGTTTCAAAGTCTCTCCGCGAATCTCTTCTTCTATCTGTGACCTTAAAGTACTCTCCATAGTAGTATTAAAGAGTGCGGAAAAGATGAAGATAAGTGTAATGAAAATAGCCAGACCATAGACAATTCTTTTAATACAGTATTTCCAATACATATTTATGCTATTTCTCCTAATTAGTCGTTAGTGCTTAGTTAGCTAGTTAACCGGTTTGTTGGTTAATTAGTTTAGTATTAATTCTTCAATATACTCATTCCTCAACTAGCTAACCAGGTAACCAACTAACCAGTTAATTAATTTCGGGATAAGAATCACGAGATACGAGATATAAATTAGGGATTACTCAAAAAGATAATTCCTATAGAATTTATATTTAATTTCTAAGTTTAATTAAACTTTAAAAAGGCAGTGCCCTCTATTGAATAGTTTTCCATATAGAGGACACTGCAAAGTTAGGTTTTTTTAATATACCACTATTGAGCTTGCAATTGAGGTTGGTACAGCCCCTTCTATTGAGGAGCTTATTAAAATGGTGTATGAACCACCTTCTAAATCTTTAGTTGCTTCCGGGGGTATAATTACTTCAAATAATCCTGCTCCTAGAAATTTAGCCTGATAAGATAATTCTTCAGTAGGTGTTATCAGCATGGCTGAGACCTCTCCACCCTCGGCTATCTTGGCTGTTCCGTCCGGATACAATACCTCAGATACTTTAACCTTTATAGACAAATCTTCTTTCTTTTCACGAAGATATATTGCAGGAATATCAACATTATCTATACGTACTGTGGTGGTAGCAAAAACGCTTGGCCAGTAGTCAGGAGTAAAGGGATATTCCGGATCTCTGAAAGCTGTTAGCTCTATATAATTAGTAGTTGGATCGTATTTCTCCAGATAGAAAGCACCGTTACCAATAAATGCATGACCTTTTTCATCGATCCACTTGATGACTGCCTCATATCCGGCTTTCGCTTCTTCTACCGTAACATAATCTTTTAAAGATACCGGTAAATGACTATCATTTTTCAATTCTACCAGTTTTGCCCGGATATCTTTTACGCAAGATGGCCTTAATACATCTACCTGTTCTACCCCTTCACCAGGAGTAAAACTATACAAAGTATCTGACTCACTTCCTACCGCTACTAATTCTGCTAATACCTCAAAAATTTCCCAAGGTAGTATCATATACCTTCCGGATAGATAAGCCTGAGGTGCTCCATTGGCAGCAACTCTTTCCTTAGATGGTGGGAAATTATAATCAAAATAGCTGGTAATCGTACCATCAGGATTTAATAACCATCCCTGTTTGATTTCCTGATCAGGTCTATGGTAATTTTCATATTCTGCATCATAATATTTATCGTCTTCTCCATCTTTATTTATCCATTCAGTTACAAATGCTTCGGCATAGAGAAGATTTGCAACAGTCATTGGCTGGCCATGATGGAAATTACCAAAAAGGAAGCTGTAAGTGCCTTTACTCATTGAGTTTACTTCCGAACCCACTTTATGCCATTCTTTCCTGGCGGAATCGTATTTTATTGCTTCCGGTGAAACTGGAATATCGCCTACTACCTCTCCGGATTCATCCCGGTGCACCTTAGTCTCCACATCTTCGGGGATTGCCCTTAAAGGTGTAGCAATTGCACTGGCCGGACTTTCAAATGAACCTCTTTCAGATAGGGGTTGGGCAATAACCAGACTATATTCGTCATTAAAACCTTCTGTCCCGATGGGATCCCAGGCGGACATAAACAAAGCCCCTTTGGCAGAAAATTCGGTAACCCTTAATTCTTTATTCTTGGTATCAGCGGTAATTAGAGACCATTCATTCAAGCCATCACCAAGACCGTAACACATCCTGTTATTAAAGGCAGCTTTATTGGTAGCATAGTAATCCATCTGGTAAGCTACATATATCCTGCAGGCATCTTTTAAGGCCAAATCCAAAGCTTCCAATATAGTTTCCCAGTATTCTTCTTCGGTTAGGAAATTACCGGTATAAGCTTTTTCGGTTAAACGGTCAATTTCGTCATTCTCATAGTGCCATTTGCTATCCGGCCCGCCGGCCATATAGCCATACCAGGGGGCATACATTTGAGCAACTATGTGTTCCCAGAATGCTCTGGTTGCACCAGCTCCCCATCCCTCGGTATAGATATTCCACTGGTAATCTGCCGGATCG
>DAOUTX010000013.1 GCA_030668465.1 Atribacterota bacterium
AGAAGCATTAATATTAATTTTTTTCGCCAGTTGGTATAACCGGCAATTTCTGTTAACGGTTTATTCATAGAAAATTCCATATAATAATTCGAGTCCGTCCACAAGTCTTGGGACAGCACGATAAAAAAGGTCTTCATTTACTATAAAGATTTTTTGATTTTTTATTGCCGGTATATTAGACCAACCGGAACGTTGGGATATCTCGCTTTTAATTTTTGATTCTTCTCCCTGGTTCATTACTCCTACGGGAACAATAATGATATCCGGTTCCGCCTGGGCAACAAATTCCGGATTTATTTTTTTCCAGAAGGAAAGACCAGCAGCAATATTTTGCCCCCCGGCCAAAGTTATCAGTTCGTTAAATAGCGTGCCTGCTCCCGGGGTAAAGATGGTCTCAGAAGTGCCTCCGACAAATATTTTAGGGTGGGTAGAAAAAGGAATTTTTGAAACTTTGGATTTAATTATATTAACCCTTTGTGTTAGATTGTCTACCAATAAAGAACCTTTATCAGATATTCCACAAACATTTGCTATCATTTCTACGCTCTTAAAAGTATCTTCAAGAGTCAAAGGTTCAAGAACTATGGCATTTAGTCCTAGTTCTCGCAAGCGTGGGATTTCTTTTAATTGGAATCCGGCATAAGCTAAAATAAGGTCCGGATTTAAATAAATAATTTTTTCAAAATTCAAGGGAGTTATTTCTCCGATTTTTTCAATATTTTTGGTTTCTTCCGGGAAATTGCAATAGTTTGTTATTCCTACAATTTTTTCCTGAAGTCCTAAGTCGAATAATATTTCGGTATTACTGGGGGCAGTTGAAATAATACGCTGAGGTTCTTGAGAAATGGTAACTGCTGTTCCGGTATCATCGATTATGGTTAAAGGGTAATTGCTCACTTCTGCGAAACTAAATGAGAGTAAAGAACTTAACATAAGAAATAAAAAAATAAAAATTAAAATTGATTTTTTAAAGATTTTCATGATTAATCTCCTTTAATTATTAGTTAATTGTTTAGTTGGTTAGAATAATAAGAAATCTTTTTTATTATTTGCTAAATAAAAATATCACCCTCTTTCTCCACGAAGAAGTGATTTCATATTCATAAGCAGACAGGTTTCCTGGCTTAGGGGTCAATCTACTTGCTGTGCCTTCCCATTTATCACTTTTTGATAAGTGTCTAACAGTGGCCTATTACAGCTTTCGTCTCCCATTACAGTAGCGGGACTGCGGTGGATTTTCACCACTCTTCCCTTAATCTGCTTATATTAATATTTAATTTTCAATTAACAAAATTATAATACATTAGCTGAGAAAATACAATATATTTTATAATTATTGCTTCTGTCTTTTTTAGCTCTTTTTCTTTCTCTCTTTCCTATTTTTCTCAACTCGATACTATATACTCAATACTCGATACTGTTTTAAAATGTGTTTTTTATTAATTATTTTGGTATAATAATTTTAAATGCTTTGGACTGAAAAAGATGGGAGGTTGCAAGTTAGATGGTAAAAGGTTTAATCCAAGTTTATACCGGTGACGGAAAGGGCAAAACTACCGCTGCCTTAGGTTTAGCGCTCAGGGCAGCAGGCAGAAATATGAAAGTATTAATGGTTCAGTTTATGAAAAAATGGGATTATGGAGAACTTCATTCGGTTGAATTAATTCCTAATATAATCTTAGTGACTTTTGGCACTAAAGATTTTGTGTATAAAGAGAAAGCAAAAAGGATAGATTATGAGGAAGCTGAAAAAGCCTTTTCTTTTGGTGTAGAGGGAATGCAAAGCGGCGATTATGATATGATAATATTTGATGAACTCAATATGGCGCTTTATTATGAGTTGTTAGATTTAAAAGAAGTTATTCAAAAGATAAAAGGGAAACTCGATAAAGTGGAAGTAGTTATTACCGGAAGAAGAGCACCTCAAGAGATAATAGAGATTGCCGATTTAGTTACCGAAATGAAAGAAATTAAGCATCCTTATCAAAAAGGGATGGAGGCAAGAAGGGGAATTGAATATTAAAAAAGAAAAATTAAACAATTTGCGAAATATTTTATCTGAAATGGGAAGTGTTTTGATTGCTTATTCGGGAGGCGTGGATAGTACTTTTTTATTAAAAATAGCCCGAGAGGAATTAGGGAACAAAGTTACTGCCGTAACTGTAAAGTCAGAAATCCATCATCTTAGCGAGGTAACTATTGCAAAGAAAATGACGCAAAAATTTAAAGTGAAGCATCTATTTGTGGATATTGATATTTTGTCGAATAAAGAATTTGTCAATAATCTTCCCGAGCGATGTTACATTTGCAAAAAGGAAATATTCAGCCGAATAAGTGAAATAGCCAAAGAACTTAATTTTAATTTTGTGGCAGATGGTTCTAACTATGATGACCTTAGTGATTATCGCCCGGGGATGAAGGCGGTTAGAGAATTAAGGATAAGGAGCCCCCTGAAAGAAGCTATTCTTAACAAAGATGACATCCGTCTTCTTTCTAAAGAAATGGGTTTACCCATCTGGGACAAACCTTCTAATTCTTGCCTTGCCACCAGGATTCCTTATAGAGATAAGATAACTTTAGAAAAGTTAAAAAGGGTAGAAAAAGCAGAAGGTTTTTTCCGTGATCTGGGCATTAAACAGGTAAGAGTAAGGTGCCATAATAAGCTGGCAAAAATTGAAGTAGGGGAAAAAGACCTTCTATTTTTAATGGAAGAAGATTTAAGAAAAAAGATAATCTCTAAATTAAAACAATTAGGATTTATCTATGTTACCCTTGATTTACAAGGATACCGAACTGGGAGTATGAACGAAGAATTAAATGAGAAAGCGAGGACTGATTAATGAATAAAAGAGAGATTGAGAAAATATTACAGCAATTTAAATCCGGTCAAATAGGAATAGAAGAAGTGTTAGAGAACTTAAAGCATTTCCCTTATGATGACCTGGGTTTTGCCAAAATAGACAATCAGAGACAATTAAGAAAAGGTTTTCCGGAAGTTATTTTTTGTCAGGGTAAAACTCTAGAGCAGATAACTAAAATTGCAAAACGAATAAAGGAAACCAAAGGTAAGATTGTTGCTACCCGGGCTACCCCCGAAGTATATCAGGAGATTAAAAAGATTATTCCCGAAACAACTTACTTTAAAGAGGCCAGAATTGTGGCAATAGAGGAAAAGAAGAAAGTTAGCTTTAAATTCATTTTAGTGGTCAGCGGCGGTACTGCCGATATTCCGGTAGCTGAAGAAGCCGCAGTTATTGCTGAATTGATGGGTAATAAAGTGGAACGCCTTTACGATGTTGGAGTAGCAGGCCTCCATCGGCTTTTAACCAATTCAAAAAAATTATTAGCTGCCAATGTTTTAATCGTGGTAGCGGGAATGGAGGGGGCTCTCCCCAGTGTGGTAGGAGGATTGGTAGATAAACCTATAATTGCAGTTCCCACCAGCGTAGGTTACGGGGCGAGCTTCCAAGGGTTATCTGCATTACTGACCATGCTTAACAGTTGTGCCCCCGGTTTAGCGGTAGTAAATATAGATAACGGATTTGGGGCCGGCTATATGGCCAGTGTAATTAACCAGTTAAATGAGGTGAAGGAATGAAGATTGCCTATTTTGATTGTTTTTCCGGTATCAGTGGGGATATGACAGTCGGTGCTATGCTTAATGCGGGATTAAAAATAGAAACATTAGAAAAGGAATTAGAAAAATTAGGTGTTTCCGGTTACAGATTAGAGGTAAACAAAGTAGCAAAAAAGGGAATTTCTGCTACTAAATTCAACGTAAAGATAAAAGAAAAAGGAGTGGAGAGAAGGTTTAAAGATATTTTAACCATCCTTGAGAAAAGTAAATTGGATGAAGAGATTAAAAAGAAAACCAAAAAGATATTTTTTAATATAGCTCAAGCTGAATCTAAAATTCACCAGAAAGAAATAGATAAAATTCATTTTCATGAAATTGGAGGATTGGATAGTATTATTGATATTGCTTCTGCAGTTATAGGAATAAAAACTTTAGGAATAGAAGAAATACATTCTTCCGCCCTACCCGTGGGGGGGGGATTTATTAAATGTGCTCATGGGATTATACCGGTTCCTGCCCCGGCTACTTTAGAGTTATTAAAGAATATCCCAACTTATAGCGGAGGGATTGAAAGTGAAATGATTACCCCGACCGGGGCAGCAATTATCAGCACTTTAGCTAAAAGTTTTGGAAAGAGACCCTTGATGAAAATAGAAAGGACAGGATATGGAGCAGGAGAGAAAGAATTTGCCATTCCTAATCTTTTAAGGGTAAGTATGGGTGAGAAAATATTAAAAGATGAGAAGCTAAAAGATGGTTATGTTAGTGATGAGACTGTATTGATAGAGACTAATATTGATGATATGAACCCGGAATTTTATGATTATATTATGGATAAATTGTTTTCCCAGGGAGCTTTAGATGTATTTTTAACTCCTATTCAAATGAAAAAGAACCGCCCTGCCCACATGCTTAGCATTATTGTTTACGAACAAAATCTTAAAGAAGCACTGGAAGTATTATTTTCCGAATCCACTACCTTAGGGGTAAGGATAAGAGAAATAAAAAGATTGAGATTGGCTCAGCAGAATTTTATTGCTGAAACAAAGTATGGTAAAATTAGGGTTAAAGCCGGTATGTTTAAAGAGGAAATTAAAAATATTTCCCCCGAATATGAAGATTGTAAGAAGATGGCCAAGCAACACCAGGTTCCCCTTAAAGAGGTATATGAAGAGGCTAAAAAGATTGCCTACGATAAATTAGGATAGTGAGTAGCGTAGAGCGTACAGCGGATAGTGAAGAAGAAAGTAATTAGTAATGTGTAATATGTAATAAGTTATGGGTTGCAAGTTGCAGGTTACGAGTTTCAAGTTTTTTCTTTTGTCATTGCGAGAAGCGGAGCGACGAAGCAATCTCAACACGAGATTGCCACGCTTCGATAAATCGAAGTTCGCAATGACAGAGGAGATAACAGTTTTATCACTAATTTTCTTTACTAACGACTAACTAATTGGTAAATTGGACAATAGGGAAATTGGTAAATTGATTAATCGGAGGTTTTATTTTGTCTGAAAATCCAGAAAAAAAAGACAAAGACATAAAAATTGTTGAACTCTGTAGGGTTCCACGTGAAGATGAAGCCCTTGCTATTGAGGGTTTGTTAGCGAGTTGTAATATTAAATGCATCCTGCAATCAGATATCACCCGCTCAATTTATCCTTTTACCATAGATGGATTAGCAGAAGTAAGTATTTTAGTCTCTGATAGGGATCTTGAGAAAAGTAAAGAAATTATTAGTAATAATAAAAATTAATTTTGTATTTATTCTTTTATTTTCAACTTAAACTATTAGCTGGTTGCTTAGTTAACTAGTTAAGAATTTTGTATTAAATCAACTAACCAAAAGAGAGGTATTTATGTTAAAAGAGATAGCCATCAAAACTAATACCCAAGCACAAATTTTAGATATAACCGCTCAAGTTCAAAAAGTTGTAAGTGAAAGCGGAATTGCGGAAGGACTATGTTGCGTTTTTATCCCTCATACTACTGCCGGAGTTACTATTAATGAAAATGCCGACCCCAGTGTTAAGCAGGATATAGTTATGGAGTTAAATAAAGTAATCCCTTTCGATGATAATTATAGTCATTTAGAAGGAAACTCTGC
Source organism: Atribacterota bacterium (assembly GCA_030668465.1). GTDB lineage: Bacteria > Atribacterota > Phoenicimicrobiia > Phoenicimicrobiales > Phoenicimicrobiaceae > Sediminicultor. The sequence goes on from DAOUTX010000013.1 coordinate 5,682, forward strand.
AGCCCATATCAAGGCGAGTATCATCGGGTCTTCGGTAAATATACCACTGAAAAATAATAATCTCCTTCTGGGAACCTGGCAGGGAATATGTTTTTGTGAATTTGATGGCCCACGTACAAGAAAATATTATGTAAAAATTGTATAGGAAGATTTAGCTGGTTGGCTAGTTAGTTGGTTAATTGGTTACCTGGTTAATTAGTTAAAAGAATTAGTAGATAGCGCACAGAGGATAGGATTACGAGCAGGATAGCACCTTGTAAAGAAAAGAAAATAGAAATAAAAAACTAATCAATATAGTTATCAAGTATTGTATAAAATAGTTTTTGTTTGATTAATTAGTTAAGGATTTTGCATTAAACCAACTAACCAATTAACCAGTTAACTAACTAACGAGCAACTTAAGGAGAACTAATGGAAAGTATAACCGGAACTATAGAAAAAATTGTATATCGAAACGAAGAGAATGGTTATGTAATAGCCAAGATAAGTGTGGATAAAAATGAAGAAAAATTAGCCACCATCGTGGGGAATATGGCTTCCATAAACATCGGTGAAACTTGCGAATTAAAAGGGGAATGGGTTAATAATCCGAAGTATGGCTGGCAATTTAGTTTTAGTGATTATCAATTAATTTTACCTACTTCTTTGCTTGGTTTAAAAAGATATTTAAGTTCCGGATTAATTAAGGGAGTCGGTCCGGCAACTGCAGATAGGATAGTAAAACAGTTTGGTGATAAAACTTTGGAAGTTCTGGAGAATGACCTCCAAAGACTAACTGAAGTGGAGGGTATTGCTGAAAAAAGAGTGGAGATGATAAGTAAATCCTGGGAAGAACATAAAGAAATTAAAAGAGTGATGATATTTTTGCAATCCTATCAGATTACTACCGGATATGCAGTTAAGATTTATAAAACATATGGGAATAAAGCTATTGAAAAACTAAAGGAAAATCCCTACAGATTGGTAGATGACGTTTTTGGCATCGGATTTAAAATTGCGGATAGGATTGCGCAAAATTTAGGTATAGAGTCTACTTCTCCAGCACGAATAAAAGCAGGGATTAAATATATTTTAAACGAATTAGCCAATCAGGGGCATTGTTATGCTCTCAACGATGAGATAATTAAGAGGGGAAGTGAACTATTAGAGGTTGAAGAATCATTATTTGAAGAAGCTTTAGACGTTTTAAAAAATAACCGCGAGATTATAATAGAAGAAGATAGAGTATGGTTACCTCTTTATTATTTTGCTGAATTAGGGGTGGGCAAAAAATTAATTGAACTATTAAAGTTTCCTCAACAGTTGATAAATATAAATGTGCAAAAGAAGATAAAATATTTGGAAAAAAAGTACCGTTTTTCTTTTGCTGAAGAACAAAAAGATGCCATCAATAAAGTTCTTCTAAGTCGGGTATTAGTGTTAACCGGTGGTCCCGGAACGGGTAAGACCACCACTACCTTGGGCTTAATTGAGCTTTTCGAAGAACTAAAGTTAAAAATAGTCTTAGCAGCACCAACAGGCAGAGCGGCGAAAAAAATAAGTGAGACTACCGACAGAAAAGCTAAAACTATTCATAGGTTATTAGAGTACAGCCCCAAGAGAGGAACTTTTGTTAAAAATTCTGAAAACCCCATTAAAACTGATGTAATAATTTTGGACGAGGTTTCTATGATAGATATTCTGTTAATGAGCAGCCTTTTAAAGGCGGTTTCACCCGGTACCATTTTAATTTTAATTGGTGATGTGGATCAGCTGCCTTCCGTGGGTCCGGGAAATATCTTAAAAGATATTATCGATTCTGAAACTATTCCGGTGGTGAGATTAACCAGGATATTTAGACAGGACCAAAGGAGCTTGATCATTGTAAATGCCCATCGAGTTAATGAGGGGAAATACCCTGTCCTTAGAGGAGAGAGAGAAAGAGATTTTTATTTTATAGAAGAAGAGAACCCCCAGGTCGCCGCTCAAAAAATAATTAACTTATGTACTGTCCGCCTCCCCTCAAAATATAAAATAGACCCGGTAAGTGACATCCAGGTCCTTTCTCCTATGTATAAAGGGGAAGCGGGCGCGGATAATTTAAATTACAGTCTGAGAGAGGCATTAAATTCTAAAGGGAAACAGATTAAATATGGAAATCACTCTTTTAGGGTGGATGATAAGGTCATGCAAATTAAAAATAATTATGATAAAGAGGTCTTTAATGGGGACATAGGGAGGGTTAAAAATATAGATGACGAGGAAAATATCTTAGAGGTAAATTTTTACGGTAAAAAAGTTTGTTATGATTTTTCTGAATTAAGTGAGTTGGTATTAGCCTATGCGATTACTGTTCATAAAAGTCAAGGAAGTGAATATCGAATAGTTATTATCCCGGTAATGACTCAACATTATTTGCTCCTTCAAAGAAATTTATTATATACTGGAATTACTCGGGCAAAAGAAATGGTGATATTAGTCGGCACCAAAAAGGCTTTATGGATTGCCATTAAAAACAATAAAACATTTCATAGAAACACTTCACTGAAAGAAAGATTAAAAAATAAGCAAAAACAATAAAAAGTTAGACAGGGAGAAAAAAATATGGTAAATGAAGAAATTATGAAATCATTATCTATTAAGACCGAATCAAAAATTGTTCTTTTGGTTACTGATGGGATTGGTGATTTACCTTCAGAGAATAATAAAACAGTATTGGAAAAGGCTTTTATTCCTAATCTTGATAAATTAGCTTCTAAATCTGCCTGTGGATTAACCGATCCAATATCTTGTGGCATTACACCGGGGAGTGGCCCTGCTCATCTTTCTCTGTTTGGCTATGACCCGATTAAGTATCAGATTGGAAGAGGTGTTTTAGAAGCATTGGGTATAGGGATGGAACTTACCTCTCGCGATTTAGCCTGTCGGGGGAATTTTGCCACTATGGATGAATCAGGAATTATTACTGATCGGCGGGCAGGAAGGATTCCTACTAAATTAAATGAGAAAATTTGTCGGATAATGCAGGATAAAATTAACCAAATAAGGGGAGCTGAAATAATAATTAGACCGGGCAAAGAACATCGATTTGTAGTGGTGTTTAGAGGAAAAGGTTTGGAAGAAGGTCTTTCTGACGCTGATCCTCAAGTAGTGGGGGAAAAGTTAAAATATACCGAACCTTTAAGGTCGGAAGCAGACAAGGCCGCAAAAATAATAAATGAGTTTATTGACAAAGCTATCGAAATATTAAATGAACATTCTCCGGTAAATGCTGTTTTGCTGAGGGGATTTGCTAAACATCCCGGTTTACCTACCATGGGTGAATTATTTAAATTGTCTCCCGCTGCCATAGCTACTTACCCTATGTATAAGGGGTTGGCAAAGTTAGTAGGAATGGAAATATTGGAAGCAGGGGAAACAATAGAGAAAGAATTTAAGACATTAAAGGAAAATTATCAGAAATATGATTTCTTTTATCTTCATATAAAAAAAACTGATAGTTATGGAGAAGATGGAAATTTTGAACAAAAAATTAAAGTAATTGAAGAGGTAGATAAATATATTCCTGAGGTGCTGGATTTGAAACCGGATGTTCTGGTGGTTACCGGTGACCATTCTACACCTGCTTTAATGAAAGGACATAGCTGGCACCCTAATCCCTTTATGTTGTTTTCTAAATATATCAGGATAGATGAAGTGAAACAGTTTAATGAAAAAGAATGTGTTAAGGGAGGGCTGGGAAGATTTTCGGCAGTAGATATCCTTCCTTTAATGTTGGCTAATGCCTTAAAATTACAGAAATTCGGAGCTTAATTGGAGAGAAGATTAAAGAACAAATGAATAATTTAGAAACTTTATTTATCCCGGAAGAGATAAAAAATATAGAGTTAGCAGGCAAATTAGTAGTAATAATTGATGTTTTAAGGGCTTCCAGTACCATAGTGGCTGCTTTAGCTAACGGATGTCGCGGTTTTATTCCCATTTTGTCTCCTAATCAGGCTAAGAAAAAAGCGCAACAATTTGAAAAGGACATGGTATTATTAGGAGGAGAAAGAGAAGGAATAAAGATAGAGGGTTTCGATTTAGGTAATTCACCAAGAGAATATAAGAGAGAAGCAGTGAAAGATAGAATAGTTATCTTTTCAACCACCAATGGAGTAAAAACATTAGAAATGGTTAAAGGTGCTTATGGGATAATTATTGGAAGTTTTTTGAATTTACAAGCGGTTTGCAATTATTGCACCAATTATAAGGGGGATGTTTTGATAATCTGTGCAGGAAAGGAGGGCAATTTTTCTTTAGAAGATACTGCTTGTGCCGGAATGTTGATCGATTCTTTAAAAAATGCTTTTTCCGATACCTGTCAGGAATCAGATGCTAATTTAACAGCTCAACTACTCTATGAGAAATTCGGCAATAATATCCTGGAGATATTACGAAAATCTCAACATGGGCGATATTTGGAGAATATCGGCTTGGGTGAAGATTTAAAGTTCTGTTCCCAATTGGATTTTTTTCATATTGTCCCCATTTTTAGAGATGGGATGATATCCATTTGACAAAATTAAGGAATAAAAATTTCCATATATAAATGAGAGAGATCTTATTTTTAACCTCTAAAAATAATTTGATAAAGAAAGGAAAGATTAGTTATGAAGAAATTGATGATGATTCCCGGACCTACTCCGGTTGATCAATCTATCTTAAATGCTTTAAGCAAAGATACTGTTTCGCACTTAGATCCTGAATTTGTAAAAATTTTAAAAGAAACTCTTGAAGATTTGAGAACTGTAGTCATGACAGAAAAAGGGCAGCCTTTTATAATACCCGGAACTGGTACTTTGGGTATGGAGGTCGCTATAGTTAACTCTCTAAAAAAAGGTGACCGTTTATTAGTAATTTCTCATGGTTTTTTTGGGGATAGATTTGTAGAGATTGCTCAATGTTATGGTATAGAAGTTGAGGTGTTGGCTTCCGAGTGGGGTAAGATAGTAGAAGTGGAAGAAATAGCGAAGAAATTAAAAGAAAAGAAGTTTGATGCAATAACTTTATCCCATGTAGATACTTCAACAGGAGTTTGTACTCCTTTAAAAGAAGTGGGAGAAATTTTAAAACAATTTCCCGAAACTGAATTTATTGTAGATGGAGTGTGTGCTACCGGAGGAATTGAGGAGCGTATGGATGATTGGGGGATTGACATTCTTTTTACTGGTAACCAAAAAGCATTCGGTGTCCCTCCGGGGTTAACTAATGCAGTATTTAGCGAAAAGGCCTTAGAGGGAAGAAATAGTTTAGGAAAAATTTCTGCTTTTTATATGGATGTCAACAGATGGCTGCCGGTTATGCGCGATCCTGCAGGAGGATATTTTTCTACTCATTCCATAAATATGGTCTATGCTCTTCAACAGGGTCTTAAAATAATGTTAGCAGAAGGTTTAGAAGAGAGATTTAAAAAATATAGGAGATTTGCGTCAGCTTTTCAAAGCGGTTTAAAGGAATTAGGATTTAACTTGCTGGCTGCCGAAGAAATTCGAGCAAATACTGTATCAACTATATTATATCCTGCTGGAATTGAGGATTTATCCTTCAGGGAAAAACTGTATGTGAACGGAGTTTTAGTATCTGCGGGCAAAGGAGTATTAGCAGGTAAAATTTTCCGCTTGGGACATATGGGCAATATTTCTGAAAACGAAGTAGTAGCAACCCTGAGCATTATTGAAAAAACTTTATCTGATATTAATTATGATTTCAGATTGGGAGCAGGAATAGGAGCTGCCGAGAAGATTTTGTTTGCAAAATAATAAAACTTTTAGAAATGGGTAACGGCGTGGGGAGAAAAATATTTTTTTTGGATACTATTAATTACTTATTCCGTGTTGATTTTTATTTTTTCCTCCCGACCGGAAGTTGGAGTTGAGCAGCTTTTTTATGGGCAAGATAAAGTTATACATTTTTTAACCTACGGCATCCATGCTTTTCTTTGCCTGGCAGCTTTAAGTAATAAACTATTACTTTTAAAATTATTTCACTATTTTTTAGCTTTAGCTTTTTCTGTTTCTTATGGAATATTTAATGAAATTTACCAATATTTTATTCCGGACAGGGAATTTTCTTTTGGAGATATTCTGGCCAATAGCTTGGGTATAATTACTTTTCTTATTCTGGTTTATATTTTCCAAAACAATAAACAAAAAAAGGGAAACAAAAGTGCCTGGCACAAAAGTTTACATTAGGGGAAAATTATGAAGAAAAATTTATTTGTTCCCTCAAAGGGAGAATATGTTAAAGGTAAAAGACCAACAGTTGATTGCATTTTATGTTCAATTGTACAGAATGACCCTAAAGCAATTAATTTAAAAATATTTAGGAGCGAAAGTTTTATTGTAGCAGTTAATCTATATCCTTATAATCCTGGGCACCTGATGATTTTCCCTAATCGTCATATAGAGGAAATTGAAAAATTATCCCTTTCTGAAGTTGGGGAATTACATAAATTAACCATAATTTCCCTAAAGGTTTTAAGAAATCTCTACAACCCTCATGGTTTTAATGTTGGTTATAATTTGGGTAAAGGCAGTGGAGCAAGCATCAAACATCTACACCTTCACGTTGTACCTCGTTACGAAAATGAATTAAGTTTTATAGATGTATTAAGTGGCTCAAAGATAATTGTAGAAGAACCTAAAGATACTGTGCAAAAACTGAAGAGAGAATATAAAAAATATGCCGAGGAATTATTAGCTCAGTAAAATAAATAATTCATTCCGATCTAATCAGTTAGTTAAAAAAATTTTTCTAAGGCAATGAAGAAGTATTAATTTATGAAAAATATTTTAATTTGTGGTCCTCCAGGAGTAGGAAAAACTACTTTAATCAAAAAGATATTAAAGAAAACAAATTTAAGAGCAGGAGGATTTTATACTGAAGAAATAAGAGGAAGGAGCAATCGAGTTGGTTTTAAAATTATTTCTCTTGATAATCAGGAAGGAATTCTAGCTCATATTAATATAAAAGATTCCCAGAGAGTGGGACGATATGGGGTAAATATCAATGATTTGGAGAATATCGGGGCAAGATCTCTTGAACAGGCCCTTAAAAATGATGATTTGATTATAATTGACGAAATTGGGAAGATGGAAGTATTTTCAGAGGAGTTTAAGGAAAAAGTGTTAGATTGTCTAAGTTCAAAAAAAATTGTTCTTGCTGCCATAAGTATGGCTGGGGATAAATTTATCTCGAATATAAAAAGAAGAGATGATATTATCTTATTTAAAGTAACTAAGGAGAACAGAAATAAGCTGATAACAACAATATCTTCTTTAATTTTAGAAAAGAGTTTTAGATAAATAACTCTTTAAAAAATTAAGAAAATTGATGATGACATA
>DAOUTX010000098.1 GCA_030668465.1 Atribacterota bacterium
ATACAGCTTCGCTTTTTCCGTATAATCGAAATCTCGCTGATATGAAAAACCTCATCACTACAGAAAGCGTTCCTCATTTAAATTACCAGCGGATTTCCCTTACTTTACCCGTCATCAATCATTCACGAAATGTAATATTTTTGGGTACTGGAAAGGAAAAGGCGTCAATTGTGTACCAGATTTTAATAAAAAAAAGTAAAAAATTGCCAGCAGCATGGGTTCAACCGGAAAAAGGAATACTTTATTTCTTTTTAGATAAATCAGCGGCCTCTTCACTAACATTGAATAAAAATTTCGTAATAAGTTAAGTAAATATAGTAAGGGGGGAGAAAATTATACCAAATCTCAATGGATATCATCGCATAATACAAAATCAGGTTCCGATATATATTAAATCTGAGCAACCGGATTGGTTTATTCCCACACCTCAAGCGGATCGTTTTTTATGTTTGTACCAACAGAGCGATACTTTATCTCAGGCTATTCATGCTTACCAGGATTTATACCAGGATGAAAATATTGATTATAAAGTAGGACAACTACTATCCCATTTATCTATCAAGAAGGCTGAAAACTATCAAGGTAGAGTTCATTATCGATCACCAGACTCTTTAAAAGAATGCTGGTTTCACTTAACCAATCGATGTAATATGGATTGTGGATACTGTATGTTTAAAAATTATCGGATAAAAGATAAGGAGCTCACAAAAGAACAGATATTTAAAGTGATTAAAGAAGGTTATCAATTGGGTGTTCGAATCTTCTATTTTACCGGGGGAGAACCTCTGGTACATCCCTATTTCCGAGAAGTGATTGAAAAGATACTTAGTCTACCGCATACGCATGCGGTTATTTTGAGTAATGGTAAAACAGTTAGCCGCTTTTCGTCCTGGCTAAGCACGATATCTAAAAAAAGAGTGCACTTTCAGGTTAGTGTAGATGGCAACCAAAAAATCCACGATACTTTTCGAGGAAAAGGAGCTTATGCTGAATTAAAAAAGAATTTGATTAATTTACTACAAATTGGTTTTCCCGTTACTTTGGCTATGTGTGTAAATAGATTAAATCTTAAGGAAATGGTTTCATTAGTACAAATTGCCGGGCAGCTGAAAGTAAAAAACATTCATTATCTATGGTTATTCCTTAAAGGTAAGGCAAAAGAAGAAAAAGTGATAAAAAACGAACTTATTTTTCATGAACTAATCAAAGCTTACAAACTTGCCCAGGAGAAAAATATTTTTATAGATAATATAGAAATTATTAAATCACAAATTTTCTCCCTACCCGGAACTCGTTTTGACTTGAGTAATGCCGGTTGGGAGAGCTTGGCTATTAGTCCGGAAGGACATATTTATCCTTCACCAGCTTTAATTTATGAAAAAGAATTAAATGCAGGTCATATTAGTGAGGGCATTAAAAATGTTTGGCTAAAAAGTCCTATACTTGAAAAGATTAGAAAAACTTCTTTGATTGATAATGACTTAGAGCAGGGAGATGCTATGAGATTTTTAATAGGTGGCGGAGATATAGACCACAGTTATATTGCCGGAAAACATTTTGTGGGACATGATCCTTATCGAGAGCTATACCCTCAAGTTGCCCTATATTTATTATCTCAAGAGGTTCAGAAATATCCCTGTAAAGATATTGGAATAATCTGTAGAATGGGAGATCGATTATACAGGTGTGAAGCTACTGATTCCCCGGTTCAATTTACCCATTCTAATTGCGTCTTATCTTTACCGGATAAAGATAATTATTATCTGGTGAAATCTTTTTATTCACTGGCTGCTGAAAAGGTTAATAAGGATATTGTAAATCCAGTTCATTATGAAGAAACCCAGGTAGCGCATATACCAATTAAATGTAGAAAACGTAGTTACGGATGTGGTAGCCCGGTTTTGGACTGTGAATTAAACAAAGGAGAAGTCCTCGTCGATTTGGGAAGTGGGTCAGGGTTGGAATGTTTTATTGCTGCCCCTAAAGTTGGTGAGTCAGGAAAAGTTTACGGAATTGACATGTCCAAAACAATGCTTAACTTAGCCCGGGAAGCACAAATAGAAGTAGTTAAAAATATTGGATTTAATAATATGGAATTCCTACCTGGTTTTTTAGAAGACATTCCTCTGGTTGATTCGATAGCTGATGTCGTGATTTCTAATTGTGTTATCAATCTGTCACCGGATAAACGGAAGACTTTTGCTGAAATTATACGTATCCTTAAACCCGGGGGAAGATTATTCATCTCTGATATTGTTAGTGATGAATTGATTCCTCTTGATATTCAGTATAATGAAAAACTGCGAGGAGAGTGTATTGGTGGAGCGATGCAGGAAAAATACCTCTTTTATATGCTGGAAAATCTTGGTTTTCAAATGATACATTTAAAAAAACGATTTCCCTACCGAATAGTAAAAGGATACACCTTTTATGCAGTGACCTACTCTGCCTATAAAAAAGGAAAAGGGGGAAAGAAAAAAGTTATCTATAAGGGTCCCTTTAAGGCAGTAATGGCCGATGATGGCAAAATAATCTATCGAGGTATTAAGACGGAAATTCATTCCGGAATAGATAAGAATTTGGACGGAACTTTTTTTGAACTGAATGAAAATGGAGCAGTAATAAATATTGACCAAGAGATTAATTGCTGTTGTGGAATTGCTCCGGAGGTTACTATAAATCTTAAAAAAATAGAAGATATAAAAACTACCAAAAAATTTTCTCAGGATTGTATGGTATGCGGAGCAAAATTACAATATCTGGAAAAAAGCATTCAGCAAAGCTGCTATTTCTGTGGTCGAAAATTATGGACGAATACTATATGTACGAATGAACATTTTGTTTGCGATAACTGTCATTCGCAGGATGCCCTGGATTTTATTAAAAATTTTTGCCTAAATGCTCGAGATAAGGACATGATTGCTCTTTTTAAAAAGATCAGGGCACATCCTTCTGTCCCTATGCATGGCCCGGAATACCATTCTCTGGTTCCGGCAGTCATATTAACTGTTTACGGGAATCTCTCAGGGCAGAATACTGCTCAATTAATTTTTGATGCTATCCATCGAGGAAAGACAATCAGTGGAGGAGCTTGTTCATTTTTAGGCATATGTGGTGCAGCTATTGGTGTAGGTATTGCCCTATCTTTATTATTAAAAGCTAATCCTTATAAAGCCAGGGAAAGGCAAATTGTACAAAAAGTAACACATCAGGTCTTAAAAGAAATTTCCCGTTATCATGCACCTCGTTGCTGCCAAAGAGATTGTTGGCTTGCTTTAAAAGCTGCCTCACAAATTTTACCCAAATATCTTGATATTGAATTAGCAGCAGAAGAAAAATTAATTTGTGAACAATTTTCCCAAAATAAAGAATGTATTGGAAAATTATGTCCACTTTTCCCCGGTCATCAATTATAGGCCTCTTTATATAACTGGGAATAAAAGGAAAAAAGAAATCCTTTTATTTAACTAAAATAAGTCATTAATTTTAATAACCATTTAATCATCAGTTTAGAGCCCCAATCAGCAAACCATTCGTCAGTTGCTCGCTGAAGAGCTAATCCTAAAGTGGGATAAACATGGCTGGTCAGACCGATATCATAAATTTTTAATTTTTTTCTTTTCGCTAAAACAAATTCATTAATTAATTCTCCGGCTCTTGGTCCCAATATATGTACCCCTAACAAGTGACCTAAAGCAGTTGTGAGAATTTTTACTTTACCGTAAGCGGTTCCCTCGGTCATGGCCCGGTCATCATGTTCAAATGATTGCCGATAGACACGATAATTTAGCCCTTTTTCTTTGCATTCTTCTTCCGTATAACCCAGATGGGCAAGTTCCGGTTCAGTAAAAGTGGTCCAGGGTGCTCCCTGATAATTGATAGAGGCGTTCAGGGGTAACAGAGCATTTCTTACTGCCAGCTTTGCTTCGAGCTCAGCGATATGGGAGAATTGGTAACCACCGATACAGTCTCCGGCAGCCCATATATTGGATGCCGATGTTTTTAAATGACGATTGACTTTAATGCCTTTTCGGTCATATAAAATATCGGCTGCTTCCAGGTTTAAATCTTCTACATTCGCTTTCCTGCCCAAAGCAATTAACAGATGTTCACCGGATTCAGAAATATTTTTATTATCCTTCATACTCACCCGCCAGCCTTTTTCATCCTTTATAATCTTGCTAACCGAATAATTCAAATTAATTTTCAATCCCTCATTCTCCAGATATTTCGTTAAATCTTCTGCCAATTCAGTATCATCATGGATTAATAATCGATTCAAGTCATTAAACAAAGTGACCCGGGTTCCCAAATGGTGAAACGCCTGAGCTAATTCTACCCCTATGGGTCCCCCTCCAATAACCAGTAATGAATCAGGCAATTTTTTTAATTTCCATATGGTTTGATTGGTTAAATATCCTCTCCTTAATCCATTGATTTTGGGAACAACCGGAGAAGAACCGGTACAGATAATAAATTTTTTGGCCTGATAATTCAACTTATCTATCTCAATATGCTGATGGTCTAAAAATTTGGGGCTCCCGAAAATAATTTCTACACCATAGCGTGTAAGCAAATCTCGGGCTTTGGATGCTTTTGAGGCATTACGGGTGGTCTCCCGGACATAATCCATGACCTGATTTTTATAATCGACAAAGGGTATGTTGGTTTCATTCTTTTTCTTCTTTTTCAAGGGTAAATGATTAGACTTATATATTAAATTTCCCAGAGAAATGAGTGTCTTGGAAGGAATACATCCTGTCCAGGAACATTCTCCTCCCAACTGATTTTTCTCAACAAGGGCAGTTTTAACCCCTATTACTCCTGCCGCC
>DAOUTX010000175.1 GCA_030668465.1 Atribacterota bacterium
AGCTAAACCATAGAAAAAATAGGATGTGTACTTATTTACATTAAGACGAATAAACCTATATTGGCTCGCAAGGAGGTGAAAAAAACGGACAAGATCCCAGCATACGATTGGAAGGGATATAGCGGTAAGATCTACACTTATTTTACTTATAGATTACCTGTTGATTTTAACTCAAATCAGCCTGGTAATTACATTTTTTCTAGACAAAATACTCAAGGTAACTGGTTGCCCATCTACATAGGACAGGGCGATCTCGATGATCGCGCTAATTCTCATCATCAGATAGAATGCATAAGGCAAAAGGGTACTACTCATTTCCATTGTCATACAAATTCGATTAAAAATGATCGGTTGGAAGAGGAATCTGATCTACTTGATAACCACTCACAAGCCTATCAACCAACCGGATGTAATGAATTACCTGGCGGTTAAATTAGGCTAAAATCTCATTCAATAAGAAAAGAATTTATTCTTGTTAAAGTATAAATTAAATAAAGAAGCAGAAAAGGGAGTCAAGCTTGACCCTGAAAGTCCTCAGCCAGCTCTTTTGGTAATTAAGCTGAAGGGCTTTTTGTTTGAAAAGAGGGGAAATATTCAATAATTTTAAAGTATTCTTATACTTACTGAAAAAGTTTTAAATACAAAATAAAGTTAAACCTTTCAAATCAGGAATAGGGTTGCTTTCCTTTGAATTAAACGTACCAGTCTTACCCGTTTATATTAGAGGTGCATACGAGGCATTGCCAAAAGGGGCTATGTTTCCGGTTCCGCGACCCATTAAGGTCAGATTCGGTAACCCAATAATCCCACAGGATTATAAGAAATTCAAGGATAAAATTCCAAATTACAAAATATACTAGAAAATTATAGAAGAATTAAGAAAACGAGTTGTAGCACTGATGAAAGAAGAATGAACTCTATCAAAGAAGAGTTAAAACAAATCTCATATGCAGGAGTTTAATGAGAGACATATGAATATGGGCTATTCTGATAGAAGAGGGGTGTATAATAGTTTGCGAATAGCAATAATAGGAGTTGACGGAAGTGGAAAGAGCAGCTGCTTCAAAGGTGTCCTAAAGAAACTCTCAAAAAAGAGATTTGGGGGGATAGGTGATGAAGTCTTTATTTCCGAAAAAGGCAAGTTATTAAAGCCAAAGATAAAATATCTAAAGATAAAAACGTTCCTTGGGAAAAGAGCAAAAAATATCAAGAATAGAACACTATATAAAATATTAAAATTTACTGAGCTAATTCTACGAGTGAAATTGCATGATGAGATTGAAAAACAGTATAAACCGGAAATCATACTAACAGATGGAGTTCCTCTGATAAACACATTAGGGTGGGGTAATTTCTACTATCCTGATATTTCTAGCGAAACTATATGTAGGGATGTAATAAAGTACCTAACAAAAATAAAAATACCTCTGTCCTGGAAAGGATTTTATCTTAAACATTCACCGGAAATATTATTTGTTAATATGCTGGGAATAAAATTTCAAAAGCCTGACATTGTATTCTTTCTAAAAGTAGCTCCTGACGTGGCGGTGAACAGAGTAGTAAAAAGGGGTAAGAAGCGACAAGTGCATGAAACGAAAATATTTCTTAGTAAACTCCAAGAGGTATACCAACTGGTATGCAAGATTCTCGGTGAAGACACCAAAATCTACACAATAGATACAGATGAAAAAACAATAAAACAGCTAATAGATATAGTGGTAGAAAAAATAAGATGAGAACAATAAATATAATTGCAACAACTATTTCAGGTTCCATAAAAGACTGGAAAAAAATAGGCCTCATCAAAGGCGAGTTTAAAAAATTTTACACTGGAAAGATAAATGTTTATGTTGTAGATAGCCATAAGAAAGCCAGAGAAAAAGCAAACGAACTTGTCAAAAAGGGAGAAAAAATAGTTGTGTCAGCAGGAGGAGCAGGAACTTTTAATAGCGTCTTAGAAGGGAGCAGGTTAAAGAGAGGTTTTCCAGAAGGATTAAGGCTGGCTTTCTTGAGAAAAGGCTCGGCTGATTTAATAGGTAAAGTACTAAATATTCCTGATGAGCTAACAGCCGCAGCAAAAATAATTTCTAATAGCATTAAAAAAGATAACATTGTAGAAAGTGATGTAATTGAAACGGGTATAGATGATAAAAAATATCACTTTATTGGATTTGGAGGAGTTGGGATATTCGGAATAGTGCCATATTTTACTGAAAGCAGGTTCAAGAAGTATTATAAGGGGTTACTTGGACATTGGTTTGGAGATAGGGGGCCGTTTCTATTAGGAGCAAATCTTGCTATATTCAAATACTATAAAGATAAAATTTTCAGAAAAATTAAGTTTATAATAAATATAGGAGAAAAAGAATTCCCGGTTGAACAATATTCTAGCATAATCATCATGAATGGAGATTTGGGAAAAGACTTTCCATTGGCAAGAGGTATACCCCTTGCAACTGGATATTTTAAGGTTATCTTATTTAAAGATTTGGGACTGTTTAATTCTTATAGCCAGATGATACATGCATGGAAGGGAGATATTGAAAACCACAAAGAAAAATTAGGAGTTGAAATATTAAGAACGAAAACATTAGCAATTATGCCTGAAAAACCAAATGAATATATGGTGAATGTAGATGGTTTGTTAGTAAAAACAAGAGGAAAAATTAATTATAGAATATCTGGCAGGGTAAAACTAATTACAGGATAAATTTCAGCAGCAAGGTTAAAGTGAGCATAAGAGATTATTATAATCGATTAGGAAGAGGGTGTATTAACGAGTTCTGGCACTCTGCGGTTGCTTCGCAACCTCGTCCTTCGTGTCATATAACACGGTGTAAAAGACTACGCTATGCTTCGCCCAAATTGCCTTCGGCAACTTCTTTTTTAGGAGAAAATCTATGCCCTACTAATACAAAAGAGAACCATTAAATAATGAC
>DAOUTX010000195.1 GCA_030668465.1 Atribacterota bacterium
ACTCCGGTTAATGCTGCAGAAAAGGCCTATGCTATCCGCGGATTAATTGAAGCCAAAAGGACTTTGGGTGGCCAAATTGAAAATATATCCAGCCTGGCTTCGGAGTTCCTTGCTGATTTTGATAGGACTACCGGGATTTTTAAAAGTCAAAATACTTATACCATTGATGATGTAGCCATCATTGTCGGGGCATTGAACGCCCTGAGGATATTTGAAAGTGCTGAGGTAGATGAGATAAAAGCCGAAGAGGTATTTACTCTTTTCTTTGATACCATTTTAAATAAAGCCGGAATGCAGCAATCAGCACCTCCTCTTCCGGTAGCTAAAAGTAAATTTGAGTATGAAGGAGAACCGGAAATATATTTCAGAAATCCAAGTGTTCCTTTTCCACCTATGGCAGGAGGAGAATATGGTATTGCACCTGTGTTCGCATCTTCTGTAACCTATAAGGATGGAAAATGGGAAATTGACCGTACTTTTGATGCTGCCGGAGCAATGCATGCGGCTAATGAAATGATCTGGTTACATCATGATGAAGTAGATGGCTTCCCAATATTATAAACAATATAACATATTTTAAGCAACTTAGGCTTCATCAACTTTAGGCTTTAGGCCAAAATAAAAAGGGGTTAGGCAACTACCCCTTTTTATTTTTTAAATAAGTTACTTAATACGAGTATTAACACTTCTTGTTAAAGGATCTATAAATTAGATTAATTGTATCTGAATATATATTGGTTACTATTTTAATAAAGCCAATGAATAAATCCCTTCCAATAGCACCCGGGTGGCAATACAGTCATCTTCATTGTATTTGAGAATCCTTGTTTTTATATTTACATCACCGGTTTCTACCCACCGATGATACCATTCGATAGATTCAGCACCAGATGGACTTTCATCACGCCAGCGAAATCCCAGATAGGAAGCTAAAGTTTTAATTGAATAATCATTGGTTGGCCATTCTGTTTTTTTCTTCACCACATTATAGTAGAGATCAACTGCATAATCAGCATCAAACATCCTTTTTATATCCTCTCCGGACATCACCTCCGGATATTTTTTTTGCAATTTCTTCCATTGGGTTTTTTCGTAGGATGAATAATAATAAATTACACAGGGCATTGATTTTTGAATAAATTCCCAAGCTTGACTAAAGGCTCGTTTTTCTTCCTGCTCATCTGGTTGGTCGGAGAAGAAAGCAACATATCTCTCGCTACTGTTATCCCCATTACGACGTTCTAAGAATCCATGCAGATAACAGATATCTCTCATCGGGTCTGTTTCAATATCGAAAAATAATTCAGTAGGCGCATCTGGTAAGGTAATTTGACTTTTTAAATAGGGCTTAGAACCTCTTTTAGATAAAAGTATTGCTCTTTCTTGAAATTTATGCAGGGTATCTCTACCCACTCTTGGGAAAATAGTCTTTTTCCCTTTTTGAAATTGGTTCAGATTAGCCTGAGCTAATTCAGCAACCGAACCTAAATAGCTACTCATAACATTTCTTGTTTTCCTTCCCAACTCCGGTATCAAGGTTAAATCATTAGCTTTTCTTAAACATTTAAAACAATAGGTTCTCCAGTGGCATAATTTGCATACTCCCGAGTAGGCAGGCAAAGTTTTTAAATCATGATCGGCTATTTTGCTAACTTCTTCCAGGCAGTTTGTATATTTAATCCACCAAGATTCTGGATTTCGTGTGCTTTGGGGGGAATTTAAATCATACTCAATTTCTCGTCCATGAATATCCCAAATAAAGGGGTATCTGCCTGCCGATACATCGAGCCTTTCCAGGATGTCAGTATAAAGGGCAAGCTGAACTGCGTAGTGGGGTTTTGGCTTACCTTCGGATAAATCATTTTCTCCCTCTAAGCCAGAACCGCTTTTTATGTCACCGCTAATGTATCCATCATCGCTTCTTCTTAAAAGGTCAGGTTCGCCGATTAGATTTACTGTCCCTATCCGACCACTATATATTAATTCTACGCCACTATCAATAGCTTCTTTGGTTCGTTTTTCTTTTTCAATTCCCGAGTAGAAGCTTAAATCTAAAAATGGTATTTCTAAACTTTTTATTACTTGCTTTTCGAAATCAGTGCCTTTTTCCCATAATAATTTAACAAATGCGCTGATGGGATCCCGTTTTGAATAATCTCCAAAAAGATCCAGGGTTAAACGGTGGGGACATTTGACATAATTATATAGCATATTTGCGGAGAGTTTATCTGGCATAGAATTTCTCCTGTGGGCACGATGCATCGTGCCCCTACATTTCTATTTTGTGTGCTTTTTGAGTTATAATCATTTAATTAATCCAATATTATAAATTAACTTATTGTGGTATTTTAATAAAAAAATATAAATCTACTATTATGTTCTATCATGAAAGCATAAAAATTTCAAAGGTATGTTCCTGCTCTTCAAAAGATGTGAACTTTATTAAAAAGTATTTCCCTAACAAGCATTTAACAAAATATTCATTGCTCTTTTCTCTTTATCGGATATTTCTACTAATATTTCAGAAGCTCTATTGATATATTCAATATCCTTCGTATCCCCTGCTTTTATAAACAATTTTGAAACTGCTCTCC
>DAOUTX010000205.1 GCA_030668465.1 Atribacterota bacterium
ATCAAGACGGTATATGTCCCTCATTATACATAGAAACCGACTACATACTGGCAAATTTCCTCAATTTTGTGTTATCTATCTTTGAATAAACGATTGTAATTAAATTCTGTAGGATATCAATGAATAATATTATACCAAATAAACCAAATTTAACCCTCTTAAATTCATCCCAAAAATCCCGGATACCTGCTTTAAAATCAATCCACTTCATTACTGTCTTCCTCCCACTTTAATCCGGGGATCAAGAAATCCGTAGATAAGGTCCAGGATAACCAATCCTCCTATATATAGGGCTGTAGTAATGAAAAGATTGCCCATTAAAACAGGTATATCATTCTGTTCGATGGCAATCCAATAAAGATTCCCTAACCCGGGCCAGCTAAAAATTCCTTCAAAAATGATATTGCCTCCTACCGAAGCAAGAAGAGAAAGAAGGGCCATGGTTACTATGGGCGGAGCTGCAGTCCGCATGGCATGACCATAGAGTACTTTTCGCTCCGGGATTCCTCTGGTTCGGGCAGCCATTATATAATCTTCTTGTAAAATACCTAACATTATATTTCTAATAAGAAAGGCACTACCCCAAAATCCTATAAGCACCAGAGTTAATACCGGCAGAGTCATATGATGAAGAAGATCTATATAGTAGGCAAAACCGGTTGGGGGAGGAACAGAATTCAGACCTCCCGAAGGAAATATTTTAATAGTATAAGCAAAGAACATAATTACCAGCATACCCAGCCACCAGGAGGGCATACCGTAAACAATCATGGTGCCGATAGAGGTAGTTTTATCCATTAATCCTCCAGCTTTTTGCGCCTTTCTAAGTCCTAACCATAATCCCAAAACAATATTAATAAATATAGCGGTGGTAAAAAGCAGAACAGTTCGAGGCAAACATTCAGCGATAATTGTCCAGACATCTGATTCTCCGGAAGAAGATCTCATTATGGTAGCTTTACCGAAATCAAGAGAAAGGACATTAATAGCTCTCCAGACAATCCGGCTCCAGATGGGTTTATCTAAATGATAGAGGTGTCGTTTAAATTCTCTCCTTTCAGCTATATAATTAGTGACTTCTTCCGGAGTCATCCGGGTGTCAAGTCTCATAGTCTCTCCGCGAATCTCTTCTTCTATCTGTGATCTTAAAGTACTTTCCATAGTAGTATTAAAGAGTGCGGAAAAGATGAAAATAAGCATGACGAAAATAGCAAAACCATAGATGATTCTTTTAATGCAGTATTTCCAATACATTGTATGCTATTTCTCCTAATTTATTAGTCGTTAGTATTTAGTTAGCTAGTTAGCTGGTTAATTAGTTAATTAGTTTAGTATTATCCTTTAAAATACTCATCCCTTAACTAGCTAACCAGGTAACCAACTAACCAGGTCACTAAATAGTGGGATACAAATCACGAGATACAAGATACAAACTAGGACTTACTCAAAAAAGGAATTCCTATAGAATTTACTTTTAATTTCTAGGTTTAATTAAATTATAAAAGGGCAGTGCCCTCTATTGTATAGTTTTCCATATAGAGGACACTGCAAATTAAGTTTTTTAATATATCACTGTTGAACTTGCAACCGAGGTTGGTACAGCCCCTTCTATTGAGGCGCTTATTAAAATGGTATATGAACCACCTTCTAAATCTTTAGTTGCTTCCGGGGGTATAATTACTTCAAATAATCCGGCTCCTAGAAATTTAGCCTGATAAGATAATTCTTCAGTAGGTGTTATCAGCATGGCTGAGACCTCTCCACCCTCGGCTATCTTGGCAGTTCCGTCCGGATACAATATTTCAGATACCTTAACCTTTATAGACAAATCTTCTTCCTTTTCACGAAGATATATTGCGGCTATATCAACATCATCTATGCGTACTGTGGTAGTAGCAAAGACGCTTGGCCAGTAGTCAGGGGTAAAGGGATATTCCGGATCTCTAAAGGCAGTTAACTCTATATAGTTAGTTTTAGGATCATATTTCTCCAGATAGAAAGCACCGTTACCAATAAATGCATGACCTTTTTCATCGATCCACTTGATGGCTGCCTCATATCCGGCTTTCGCTTCTCCTACCGTAACATAATCTTTTAAAGATACCGGTAGATGGCTATTATCTTTCAATTCTACTAGTTTTGCCCGGATATCTTCTACGCAGGATGGTCTTAATAGATCTACCTGTTCTACCCCTTCATCGGGAGTAAAACTATACACAGTGCCTGATTCACTTCCTATCGCTACTAATTCTGCTAATGCCTCAAAAATTTCCCAGGGTAGTACTGGATACCTTCCAGACAGATAAGCCTGAGGTGCTCCATTGGCAGCAACTCTTTCCTTGGACGGCGGGAAATTATAATCAAAATAACTGGTAATCGTACCATCAGGATTTAATAACCATCCCTGTTTGATTTCCTGATCAGGTCTATGGTAATTTTCATATTCTGCATCA
>DAOUTX010000223.1 GCA_030668465.1 Atribacterota bacterium
CAACGCTTTCCGAGGAATTCTTTAAAATATAAAAAGCTAATCTCTGGGCTGTCTTGGGGCCTATACCCGGCATTTTTGAAAATTCATCAATTAATCTGGCAAAAGGTTTAGTATATCTAAAGGACACCTTTACCTCCTTTTAAAATAATCCAGGAACATTCATACCCCCGGTTAATTTACTCATTTCCTGAGCAGCCAACTCTTTTGACTGACGTATTGATTCATTGATTGCTACTAAAATTAAGTCCTCTAACATCTCTTTTTCATTTACATCTATTACATCTGGCTCTATTTTTATTTCTTTAATTTCCTGTTGGCCATTTACTACAATTTCAATCATCCCTCCCCCAGAAGAAACTCTAACCTCCTTTTGAGCCAACTCTTTTTTCATCTCTTCCATCTTTTTTTGCATAACTTGCGCTTGTTTCATAAGAAATTTCATGTCCATTACTTCCCTTGCTTCCTCCTTTCTCTAAAATACTCTATTTTTCTTCAAATATCGTTCCTTCAAATAAATTTAACGACTCTTTTATTAATATATTATCTTTTGAAATCTTATTACTTCTTTTTTTTATATTATCTTTCTCTTCCCCTGCTCTTTCTTCTCTTTCTTTTTCCTCTTCATTTCTTGTTCTTGCAGCTTTTTTCTTACTTTCTTGTTCAACCTCTAAAATGGAATCCTCTTTGCCATTGTTATTGATAATACATTCTATAGTTAAAAGTCTGCCAGTTTCTTCTTTGATTAATTCCTGTAATAATATTTTATTATTTTGTTTTTCTAAACTCTCTTTGTGAAAGGTATATTTCTTGTCAAACCCGATTATCAATTTATTGTTTTCTATAGTAATTAAATTGTTAGCAATAATAAAAGAATAAACAGACATCTTAGTTTTTTTTATCTTATTTAAAATTGTACCCCAGGTCTGGTTAAAATCTAAATCAGTAGATACTTCTTTAGCCTGAATAGAAGAATCTTTTTTGGTTCTAACCTTATCCCGGATCTTCTTCTTTGGTGGCACTTCCTCTCTTGTTCCTGCATTTTTCTTGCCTGATTCTGATACATCTTTCTTTGCAGAGAAGTCCAAGAAATACTCATCTTTTTCTTCTTCAACCTCTTTTAAAGAATAATTCTCGCCCGCAGTAAATTTAATAACCAACATCTCCAATAAAATCCAAGGGTGGTGAGTATACCTCATCTTTCTTTCTACTTCAGCCAGATAATCAACAATATTAAATAATTTTTCCAATTTAATTGTTTTAGATTGTTTTAACAAACGCTCTCTATCTTCGGTAAATATACCCTGGATATTCAGTATTTTTTTTTGGCAAACTTTGGCTAGAGATAAATTATGAACATATTCCATTAAGTTTTTTATAAATTGGGAGGCGTCTCCTCCTAAATCAGATGTTCGGTTAATTATCTCTATTCCCTTAAGTGTATCATCTTTTATTATTGTCTCTATAAACTCAAAAAAAATCTCTTCCTCAATTATTCCTAAAACCTCTCTGATGCTTTGAGAAGTTATCTCTTTACCACAATAAGCAATTATCTGATCTAAAGTACTTTCAGCATCACGCATAGAACCCGTCGAATTTCGGGCTATCATATTTAAAATATTATCATTTATATTTAATTCTTCATCTTTAGCAATCATTTTTAACTTAGCCACAATATCCGCTAAAGATATTCTTCTAAAATTAAACCACTGACATCGGGATAAAATAGTACCGGGAATTTTATGAGGATTAGTAGTAGCAAATATAAAAATTACATGGGAAGGCGGTTCTTCCAAAGTTTTTAATAAGGCATTAAAGGCTTCTGTAGTTAACATATGCACTTCATCAATTATATATACCTTATATTTTCCCTCTGCAGGCGCAAATTTGACTTTATTTCTTAGATCTCTAATGTCATCAATTCCCCGATTAGAGGCACCATCTATTTCTATTACATCCATAGAATAACCATCGGTGATTCTAATACATCTGTCACATTTATTGCAGGGATGAGGGGTCAGCCCTTTTTCGCAATTTAATGATTTAGCTAAAATA
>DAOUTX010000078.1 GCA_030668465.1 Atribacterota bacterium
AAGACACTTCCTGTTCCTCCACGCCCCGCTTGTTTAATCCGAACTTTCATACGACGCACATCATACCAGGTTACATTTAAAATTCCTAAATTGGTATTTTCTGCACCTCTTCCGGAAGAAACAATGCTAAGATTTCTTTTATCTTTTTCATCATCAGCATATCTTTCAGTCAGTTTTTCGACAAGTGAATAAGTATCTGGATTTATTCCCGGAACTTTTTCAATAATGACTTTTCCCTTATTTCCATCAATAAAAATAATCACATCTTCTTTGGCTTTGCCTTGAATCTCCAAAAGGTCCCAACCGGAAAATTTTAAAAAAGGAGCAAGATAACCTCCCACATTATTATCATTAACTGTCCCAGTCTCCGGTGAAAGACTTACTACATGGGTCTTCCCGGTACCGGAATATTGAGTAACCCCACAAATAGGCCCGGTGCAAAAGATTATTTCATTTTCAGAGTCATTCCATTTTGTATTTGAGGAAACAGCATCCCATAAATACCATATCCCATAACCACGTCCCCCGGTAAAGGTTTCCTTTACCTGAAGGTCAATGGGTTTTTCTTCAATCTTATTTTCTGATAGGTTAATGTATAAGCGCCTATCAGTATAGCCCTTTTCTACTTTTCCCGGCTCAAATTCAAAAGATTTTAATAATTTATGATTTTCTTTGCTTCCTTTCAACATTGACAAATTTTCCTCCATTAATCTGTTTAATTGATAACAACATAAATATATTTTAAAAAATTATTTTCATTAAATCTTACCATATAACACCAAATGAAGCCATCTTATCTTTTTTAAAACTAAGACAAGATGGCTTCATTTTCGATTTTACTGGTTATAAAACTAAATATTCTTTAAACTTCTTTTGCTTCCTCTATTTTAGATTCAGCCAAGGGAAGAGAAATCCCTGCAGATTTTGCTGAAATTGCTGAAAATAGATAAAGTAAAATTCCCACTAATACTATTCCCAAAGGCAGTACTAAAGCTACCGACATGCCACTTCCTGCTGCTATATAAGCTAATATGGCCACCCCAGATGCAGTGAAAGCATAAGGTATCTGAGTCTTAACATGATCTATATGGTCAGAACCTGCGAACATCGAAGACATAATAGTAGTATCTGAAATTGGCGAACAATGGTCTCCCATAACTGAACCGGTCAATACTGCTGAAATCCCCAAAGGCAAAGGCACTCCTAAAGCCAAAGATAAGGGAACAGCGATAGGCATAGTTATAGCCATAGTTCCCCAGGAAGTACCCGTTGCAAAGGAAATCAGGTTACAGATTAAAAATATAACCATAGGCAGTAAAAGTGGGCTAATAATTCCTTTAACAGCTTCTACCACATATGGAGCAGTCCCCATTTCACTACTAATACTACCAATTGACCAGGCAGAAAGTAAGATCAAGTTAGCCAAAAGCATCATCTTGGCTCCATCTACAAAAGCGTCCATCATCTCAGCTAAAGTTCCAATACCTTGAACTTTATACATAATTAGGGCTACAATTACAGCAAACATGGCTCCCCATAAAAGGGCAGTCATAGCATCGGCATCGGAAATTGCCGCAGTGAATGATTCAGCGGAAGTTCCTCCACCGGTCCACCACATCCCAAATATACTAATTACTACCAAGATTACAATGGGTACTACCATATTCACGCTCTTTTGCGGAACACCTTCTAAAACCTTCAATTCACTGCCTCCAGAAAGTGGAGTTGCTCCATCTGCAAAGACCTTACCGGTAGTTCTTGCCCGGTATTCAGCTTTCAACATAGGACCATAATCTCTTCCAGATAAGGCAATGGCTAGAACCAATATTATGGCGAAAATACTGTAAAAACGGTAAGGTATAGATTGTAAGACGATGGAATAGGGAGTCATTGCGACCGAGGTGCCTTCTATGGCATCACCAATAAGTCCAACCTCATAACCAATCCAGGTAGAAATCAGAGCTATAGAAGCTACCGGAGCAGCTGTAGAATCGACAATATAAGAAAATTTCTCTCGAGACATCCGTAATTTATCAGATACTGCCCTAAAGGTATTACCTACCACAGCAGTATTCGCATAATCATCAAAGAAAATTACCAATCCAAATAACCAAGCAGCAAACTGTCCATCACGAGCAGTTTTTACTTTTTTAGTAACACTCTTTACAAATGCTTGTGCTCCACCAGAAAGGTAGATTAGCCCGATAAGCCCACCGATTACAAAGTCAAACAGTAAGATAGTAGCATTCCAATCATCTGCGGCATTTTCTACAATATAACCTAAGGTTTTAGTAACACCGCCAATTGGATTCCACCCTATTACGATAGTAGCTCCTACCCATACACCGATAAACAGGGAAGCTAATACTCGTTTAGTTATAAAACATAAAGCAATTGCCACTATTGGGGGCAATAAAGATAAGAAACCGTAATTTTTTGCTGCTTCCTCTTCCGCAGCCAAAGCTATTCCGGATAATATAAAGAACATAAATATCAACAAAGTCATCAATAATATAACTTTATACTTGTTCCAATAGTACATTTTTAATTCACCCTCCTTATTTTAAAAAATAAACTTTTTCCTATAACTCAATTATACCTAATCTGTTAAGCACTTATTAAATCCTATAAATCACCCCCTGTCATTAATTTTTTGACTCAGGACTTCTTCTAAATTTGGTCTACCAATCTCTTGAAGTTCATATTTTACTCTGATCGATTTCTTGTTAATTTTAATAATCCGAGTTAAATCTATTGGAGTCCCAATTATCACCAAATCACAATCAGTTGCATTTATAGTATCTTCCAGTTCCTGAATCTGTTTTTTACCGTATCCCATTGCCGGTAACAGTGTCCCTATCCCGGGATATTTTGTATAAGTATCTTTGATGGTGCCAATGGCATAAGGACGGGGATCTACAATCTCTTTCGCCCCATATTTTTGAGCAGCTACCACCCCTGCACCATATTTCATTCCGCCATGAGTTAAAGTAGGACCGTCCTCTACTACCAGGACTTTTTTACCTCTAATAAATTCGGAATTATCAACCGTAAGTGGAGAGGCAGCTTCCACTAAAATTGCTTCAGGAGCAAGCTGATAAATATTTTCTCTAAGGAGATTAATCTTCTCTGAATCAGCAGTATCTACTTTGTTCATCACCACAACATCAGCCATTCTAAGATTGGTTTCTCCCGGGTAATAGGTCTTTTCATGACCTACTCGATGTGGGTCGGTAACCACAATATGTAAATCCGGCTTATAAAAAGGCAGGTCGTTATTCCCTCCATCCCAGACAATTATATCAACATCTTTTTCTGCTCTTTTTAATATTTCTTGATAATCGACTCCGGCATAAAGGATATTACCTTTATCCATATGAGGTTCATATTCTTCTCTTTCTTCAATAGTACAATTATAACGATCTAAATCAGCGTAATTCTCGTATCTTTGCCAGATCTGTTCTCTGAGATCACCATAAGGCATGGGATGTCTGATTACTGCAATTTTATATCCTTTCTTTTTCAAAATATCCGTTACTTTACGAGTAGTTTGACTCTTACCACAGCCAGTTCTCACTGCACATATAGATACCACCGGAAGGTTAGATTTTAACATAGTACTCTTGGGTCCCATTAATCTAAAGTCAGCACCACTGGCTAACACGATTGATGCTTTATCCATAACATACTGATGGGGAAGATCACTATAGGCTAAAATTACCTGGTCTATCTGTTTTGTTCTTATTAAATCAGGTAATCCCTCTTCTGGATAAATAGATATACCTTCAGGGTATAAAGAACCAGAAAGCTCAGCAGGATATTTTCTTCCTGCGATATCCGGGATTTGAGTGGCGGTAAAGGCAACTACCTCATAATTTGAATTATTTCTAAAATAGACATTAAAGTTGTGAAAATCTCTTCCAGCAGCTCCCATTATGATGACTTTAATCTTGGTCACTAAAAAGTTCCCCCTCTTAACGTTACTTAAGGTATTCGACAAAACTTCTAAAATTCCTCTTTTTTATATTTATTTTTTTAAAATTTTTTTATTGCGACATATCTTATTGCTTCTTTCATCTTTATAACCTATTTATAGTATAGCAACTTTATTTCCGATGCTGCCTACTTATTCCTAAAATTCTTATTAAGATAATCTGATAAGATACTAAGGCAAGTATTAAAATTCTTGCTATCACCTCCAAAACCTATTCTTAAGTGACCGGGCATATCAAAACATTCTCCAGGAACCAATAAAAGTTTCTTCTCGGTAAATATTATTTTACATAATTCTTCCGAAGTAAGTGGAATATTTCTTAGTTTCGGGAAGCATAATACTCCGACTTCCGGCATAATATAGTCAAAAAAATATTCATGTTCTTTAAACCATTCCAGAAGCGTTTTAAAGTTCTTCCGGGCTATTGTGAGATTTCTATGCATAATCTTTTCACGGTTAATAAGAGCAAAAATTGCTAAAAAATCACTCAAGGGAGCATTGCTAATAGTTGTATAATCTTTCCCTTCCCAGCATTTTTGGACTATTCCCTTGGGTCCTACGATCCAACCTAAGCGCAAACCTGATAATCCATATGCCTTTGACATGCTTCCCACACTAATCGCCTTTTTACTTAGGCTTCTACCATAAGGAGGAACAACGCCTTTAATTAATTCCAACTCGTGATATACCTCATCACATAATACATAAAAATCCTGTTCCTCTGCCCATTTCAGAATAGTTTTAAGTTGTACTTCGCTAATAACTGCTCCGGTAGGATTATTAGGAATATTTAATACTATTAATTTAGTCTTTTCATCAATAAGTCTTTTTAGTTCATTAATATCCGGTTTATATTCATTTTCTGGTTTCATTCTCCAGTACTTTATTTTCGCTCCCCGGGCTTCAGCGGTAGAATAAAGAGCCTGGTATGCGGGGAATTGAGCAATTACTGTATCTCCCTGATTTGCTAAATAATTGGTTACATGATAATCAGCTTCTATAGCCCCGGTAGTAATAAGTACATTTTCTATCCGGGCATTATGTTGATAAAGCGAAGCTACTGTTTCCTTTAATTTATCACTCCCGGAAGTAGGATTATTATAACCTAACTTTATACTAAGGAGCTGCTCTTCTAATTTTTTAAAATCTCCAAGCTCCAACAATTCTTTTAAGGTAAAAGGCTCGACATCTGTTTCTGCCATTTCGTAATCAGCATCACTTTCGTAAGTGTTTAACCATCTTTCTACTTTAAAACTTTTTATATTCATGCAAAATACCTCCTTACATAATTTATAATTCTATCATTGTTCCCAAGCCCTTTTCTTTAGCAATCTTTATCAAATAGCTGGCCGTCAATAAATCCTGATGGGCTATCCCGGTGCTGTCAAAGATGGTAATATCATCTTTAGAAACTCGGCCTGGTATTTTACCCAATATTACCTCTCCTATTTCTGCTATTATACTTTCTTTAGTAATAATACCTTTTTTAATAGGTATCTCTGTTTCACCGACACTAACAGCTTGAGCTATATCGTCAACAAATACTCGAGCCATAGAAAAAATATTTTCATCAATTTCTTGTTTGCCTTCCATATCTGAGCCAATACAGGTAAAATGCGTTCCTTTTTTCACCCAT
>DAOUTX010000096.1 GCA_030668465.1 Atribacterota bacterium
GGAAAAATTTATGAATTTGGTAAAAATTACCGACTATACAGAACATGGCGGATCTCCCCTATTAGGTGTAAACGGATTATGCTTTATATGTCATGGACGGTCTAAAGCAAAAACTTTTAAAAATGCCATACTTACTACTTGTAAATTTATAGATGCTGACATAGTTGAGCACTTTAAAAAGATATAAATACAAAAAAATAATTCACAAACAAGAAGGTGAAAATTTTAATTAATGAAAAATATGCAAAATGTTAAAATAATTGGAACAGGTTCTTATCTTCCCACAAAAGTTCTAACCAATGAAGATTTGGAAAAAATGGTTGATACAAATCACGAATGGATTATCACCAGAACCGGTATTTCTGAACGACGTATAGCTGAAGATAATGAAACCACCTCGGATGTAGCTGCAAAGGCAGCTTTGAAAGCGTTAAAAGATTCAAATATTAAACCCGGGGAGATTGATTTAATAATTGTCACTACCAATTCTCAGGACATGATTTTTCCGGCTACCGCTTGCCTGGTTCAAAAGAAAATTAAGGCAGTAAATGCCGCAACCTTTGATCTACAAGCAGGATGCAGCGGTGCGGTTTATGCCTTAATTACTGCCTGGCAGTATATTGCTACCGGTTTTTATAATTATGTTTTAATAATTGGGGCAGAAACTCTCTCAAAATTCGTTGACTGGACTGATAGAAATACTTGCATTCTTTTTGGCGATGGAGCAGGTGCGGCTGTTTTAAAAGCCGGCCAGGAGGAAGGAATCCTTTCCGGTTGTTTGGCAGGAGATGGTTCATACGATGATTTGATTATGATACCAGCCGGGCTTTCCAAAAATCCTGCTTCTCATGAAACCGTAGAAAAGAAAATGCATTATGTTAAGATGAAAGGAAATGAAGTATTCAAGCTTGCGGTTAAACACATGAAAAGGACATCTGTAAAAACTTTGGGGAAATGTAATCTTTCGGTAGAAGATGTAGATTGTTTTATTCCACACCAAGCTAATATTCGAATTATTTCTGCCCTGATAAGAGTTTTGAAAATAAAAAAAGATAAAGTATATATAAATTTAGATAAATATGGGAATACTTCGGCCGCTTCTGTTATGATTGCTCTTGATGAAGCAGTTAAAGAAGGTAAGATTAAAAATGGTGATATTGTAGTACTGACCGCATTTGGTGCCGGCCTAACTAGCGGATCCATTGTTTTAAAATGGGTTAAATAATTTCGATAATATATAATAGAAAAGGAGTTACAAAAAAGATAATGAATAAAATAGCCTTTGTTTTCCCTGGTCAGGGTTCTCAAAAAATAGGAATGGGAAAAGATTTAATAGAAAATTACCCGGAAGCAAAAATTTTACTTAATAGAGCCAATGAAGCCCTAAAAGAAGAAAGAGTAGATATTGGTAAAATCTGTTTCGAAGGACCAGAGGAAGAATTAAAAAACACGATTAATGCTCAACCGGCAATTTTAACTATCAGTACAATTTTATATAAATTGTTAAGAAAAAATAAAATTAAACCCTCTATAGTTGCCGGACATAGCTTGGGAGAATATTCAGCACTGGTAGCTAGTTCTGCTATTAAGTTTGAAGATGCAGTGAAGTTAGTAAGGAAAAGAGGAGAATACATGCAGAGTGCAACTCCGGCAGTAACCGGCTCAATGTTAGCAATTATTGGCTTAGAAACAGATGAGATAAGTAAAATGTGTGAAAAAATTAATGATATTGGGATAGTAGAAATTGCTAATCATAATTCTCCAACTCAAATTGTAGTTTCCGGTGAAATTAAAGCATTGGAAAAGTTATCAGTAATGGCCAAAGAGAAAGGAGCAAGGATGGTAATACCTTTAAAAGTAAGTGCTCCTTTTCACTCATCACTTATGAAGACGGCCAAAGTGAATTTGGCAAGATATTTAGAAAAAGTAAAAATAAATAATCCTAAAATACCTATAAGTTGCAATGTTAGTGCTGGTTTCATTAACAACAAAGAAGAGGTTAAATCAGCTCTAATCAAACAAATGACTCATCCTGTAAAGTGGGTTGATTCTGTAACAAAAATGAATTTCGAAGGTATTAATTGTTTTATTGAGGTAGGCCCGGGGAAAGTGTTGAAAGGATTAATTAAGCAAATTATTCCTGAGTCTAAAGTCTATAATGTATTTGATTCAAATTCTCTTCAAAATGTAGTTGAAAAAATGAAGGAGGTCTTATAAAATGGGACTATCCGGAAAGGTTGCTTTGATTACCGGATCAGCTCGGGGAATAGGAAAGGCTATTGCCTTAGAATTGGCACACCATGGAGCAAACATAGTTATTAACGATATTCTACCAAAAAGTGAAATTGATAAAACTTTGGAAGAAATCAAAAAAAATGGTAATATGACAATTGGGATAAAAGCTGATATAACTGTATTTGATGAAGTTGATAGAATGGTGAAAGAGATTATAAGTAAATTTGAGAAAATAGATATATTGGTAAATAATGCCGGGATAACCCGCGATTCTCTTTTGATCAGGATGAAAGAAGAAGATTGGGATGCAGTGATAAAAATAAATCTAAAAGGTACTTTTAATTGTTCCAAAACTGTGGCAAAATATATGATGAGACAAAAGAGCACTGATAAAATTGTAAATATATCCTCAGTTATCGGATTAGTGGGAAATATCGGGCAGGTTAATTATGCTGCATCAAAGGCGGGGATAATAGGATTAACTAAATCAATGGCAAAAGAACTTGCTTCAAGAAATATAAATGTAAATGCTATTGCGCCCGGATTTATCGATACAGCTATGACTAAAAAATTACCGGAAAAAGTTAGACAAGATCTCCAACAACATATCCCTTTGAAAAGATTGGGTACTGTGGAAGATATCGCTAAAGTGGTGTATTTTTTAGTTTCTGATGCAGCAAATTATATTACAGGACAAGTTATAAATGTCGATGGCGGTATGGTAATGTGAAAGGAGGTGAAAGAATAGAATGGAATCTATGGATAGAATAAAAAAGATAATCGTTGATCAATTAGGAGCTGATGAAAGCAAAATTACGGAAAATTCTTCTTTTGTTGATGATCTGGGTGCAGATTCTTTAGATATAGTCGAATTGATAATGGCTTTTGAGGAAGAATTTGATATAGAAATTCCAGACGAAGATGCGGAAAAGATGAGGACTGTTGGAGATGCGGTTAAATACTTAAACAAATAAAAATATAAACCTAAAATATCTATAAATATTTTTTATATTTATTTTTATAGAGATATTTATTAAAAAGAATGTTAAGAAATTAAGATTAATGTCTAATTAATTAAGGGTCGGAGAGTTATCCGACCCTTAATTGAATTATAAATTCACTAAAAATAATTATTTAGTGAAGGTGGTGAATAGAATAATTAGTAATAGAGTGGTAATCACCGGTTTAGGTCCGGTTACTCCCATAGGAACTGGAAAAAATAAATTTTGGCAATCCCTAATTCAGGGAAAATGTGGTATCGATATGATAAGTTATTTCGATACCAAAGAATATCCTACTAAAATAGCAGCAGAAGTCAAAGATTTTGATTATTCAAATTACCTATCTACCAAAGAAGCAAACAGAATGGATAAATGCACTCAATTTTCAATTGTTGCTGTTAAGTTGGCACTAGAGGATTCTAAATTGAAAATTACTGAAAAAGATTCTTATTCAACGGGAGTTATAATTGGTTCAGGTATAGGCGGTATTGGAACATTTGAAAAACAACATAAAATATTATTAGAAAAAGGGCCGGGAAGAGTAAGCCCATTTTTTATACCCATGATGATTTCCAATATATCCGCAGGTGAAATAGCTATTAAAATCGGGGCCAAAGGACCTAATGGAGTTATTACTACTGCTTGTGCATCATCTACTCATGCTCTTGGTATAGCCTTAAAACTTTTACAGCGAGGAGACGCTCAGGTAATTATTAGTGGAGGTACGGAGGCTGCAATTTCCCCTATGGCCTTAGCTGGATTTTGCAAAATGAAAGCCCTATCTACTCAAAATGACCTTCCCGGAAATGCTTCTAAACCCTTTGATAAGGAGAGAGACGGATTTATTATGGGAGAAGGTGCCGGAATATTAATTCTGGAAACTTTACAACACGCAAAAGAGAGAAATGCTAATATTTATGCTGAGATATTTGGTTTTGGCATGACTGCTGATGCCTACCATATTACTGCTCCCGCACCTGAAGGAAAAGCGGCCTCTAAGGCAATGGAAATTGCCTTAAAAGATGCAAAAATTAAACCTTCCCGAATAGATTATATTAACGCTCATGGAACTTCTACTCCCTTAAATGATAAATTAGAAACCTTAGCTGTGAAAAGAGTGTTTGGCGAGCATGCCTATGATTTAAAGATTAGTTCTAATAAATCGATGACCGGTCATCTATTGGGGGCAAGTGGTGGAGTGGAAGCAATCTCTACTGTTCTCACCATAAAAAACGATATTATCCCTCCTACTATAAACTACAACTCACCGGATCCGGAGTGTGACTTAGATTATGTACCAAATGAAAGTGAAAAGAAGATAGTTGATTACGCTATTTCAAATTCATTTGGCTTTGGCGGACATAATGGAGTAATTGTTTTAGGTAAATATCAAGAATAGCGGATAGCGGATAGCGTAGAGCGCGTAGAATTAGTTAGCTAGTTAGTTGGTTACCTGGTTAACTGGTTAAGAAAACAGAAGACAGGAGATAAGATAGTATCGAGTAAATAGTATTTAGTAAAGAAAACAAGAGAGAGAGAGAGAGAGAGAGAGAGAGAGAGAGAGAGAGAGAACAAAAAATAGAAAAAAATATTCTCTAGAAAAAAATATAGTATA
>DAOUTX010000127.1 GCA_030668465.1 Atribacterota bacterium
CCGGTTAAAGTTAATGCGGTAATCTATTTTAGAGTAGTTAGCCCAGAAAGTGCGGTGGTAGAAGTACAGAACTTTGTCAATGCTACTTCCCAAATTGCCCAAACTACCCTGCGTAGTGTTTTAGGACAGATGGAATTAGATGAAATATTATCACAGAGAGAAAAAATAAACCAGACTCTGCAAAAAATTGTGGATGAACATACCGGTCCCTGGGGAATTAAGGTTACTGCGGTAGAAACCAAAGACATTGAATTACCCGAGAGCATGAAAAGAGCGATGGCCAAACAAGCTGAGGCAGAAAGAGAAAGAAGAGCAAAGATAATTCATGCTGAGGGGGAATACCAGGCCTCAGAAAAATTAGTCAAAGCCGCGGAAAGAATAGCCAAACAGCCCACTTCCTTGCAACTCAGATACTTGCAGACATTAACCGAAGTGGCAGTTGAAAAAAATTCTACTATCCTATTTCCTTTACCAATTGATTTAGTGAAACCTTTTCTGGAAAATTATGGTCAAAAAGAAAGTAAAAAGAAATAAATAAAGGTCATTCCTGAGGAAACAGGAATGACCTTATATATAATAATAATTTAATCTAAGCGGTAACTTTATATACTTTATCGCCATGGCGAACTCTATCTTTCACCTTGATTCCTAGCCCATCGCCGGTTTTAGCAGAATCTACAGCTTGGTGTTCTATTTGCATGGAAGCTACTTTCTGTTCAAAATCAGTAGTATGCCCAATAAAATGAATGGTATCACCCAAACTTAATTCTCCATTTTCGATAACTAAAGCAGCAACACCTATTTTGGCAAAGTAATCGGTTACTTTTCCAATCATTACTTCAGCCATTTATTTTCCCTCCTTTATTTTTATAATTTTTTAATAAGCTCGGGCAAAATACACTAAAGTAGAAGGTTCCTTCCCACAATAAATACATTTTCCCGAAGCTTCTTCTTGCTCAAAAGGAATGCATCTTATGCTTGCTTTGGTCTCTTCTTTTATCTTATCTTCACAATCTTTACTTCCACACCAATAAGTCTTGATTAATCCTCTCTTCTTTTCGATAATTTTTTTGAATTCATTATAATCGGAGGTCTCGCGAATATTTTCTTCTAAAAATTTCTTGGCTCGGGTAAAAAGATTTTCTTGAATATTATCCAGTAATTCTTTCACTATCTCTACTAATTTTTCTTCTTTTACAGCCGTCTTTTCCCCGGTATCCCTTCTCGCCAGCATCACCTGTCCTTGAGCCATATCCTTAGGTCCAATCTCCAGTCTTAAAGGAACTCCTCTCATCTCCCACTCGTTGAATTTCCAACCAGGGGTATACCCATCTCGAGTATCAATCTCCACCCGAAAATTTTTCTTTAAAATAGCACGGATACTCTCGGCTTTCTCTAAAACCTCTTTCTTGGTTTTATCGAACATAATGGGCACTATGATTACCTGAACAGGAGCAACCTTAGGAGGTAATTTTAAACCCCGTTCATCACCGTGCAACATAACCAGGGCTCCGACTAATCGAGTAGTCGTTCCCCAGGAAGTCTGCCAGACATATTTTTCTTGCTGGTCTTCATCTAAATACTTAATATTAAAGGCTTTAGCAAAATTTTGTCCTAAATTATGCGATGTTCCGGCTTGCAGCATTTTACCATCGCTCATAAGGGCTTCTAAAGTATAAGTATGTAATGCACCGGCAAATTTTTCTTTTTCAGTCTTTCGCCCTATAATTACCGGGATAGCCAGGTCTTTTTCAATATAATCCCGATAAACCTGATTTAATATTTTTAAGGTCTCTTCTTCTGCTTCTTGCTCGGACTTGTGGACAGTATGACCTTCCTGCCAGAGAAATTCGGTAGTCCTTAAAAAAAGACGAGTCACCTTCTCCCAACGTACAATATTCACCCACTGATTTATTAAAATAGGTAAGTCCCTCCAAGATTTAATCCATTTAGAATAAAGGCTGCAGATAACTGCCTCTGATGTTGGACGAATAGCTAATCTTTCTTCTAATTTCTGGCTTCCGCCATGAGTAACCCAGGCTACTTCCGGAGCAAAACCCTCTACATGTTCTGCCTCTTTCTTTAATAAACTCTCGGGAATAAACAAGGGAAAATAAGCATTCTTATGCCCGGTTTCTTTAATCCTTCTATCTAAACCTGCTTGCATATTCTCCCATAAACCATATCCGTAAGGTCTGATTACCATGCAACCTTTTATAGTAGTATAATCGGCTAATTCAGCTTTTCTTACTACATCTACATACCATTGTGGAAAGTTCTTCTCTTTTGAAGCAATTTCTTTAACGAATTCTACATCTTTCTCCACCGATGTTCCTCCCTTATTTAGCGCTTATCTTATTACAGTCTTATAATATATTTATTAAAGATTTTATCATAATTTAATGTACTTGTCTAAAGTTTAAATATAGTATCGAGTATATAGCATTGAGTGTCGAGTTAAGTAAGAGAAAGAAAAGATAGAAAAAGTATCATTCTTCTTTCTATCTAATTACCCCACTAAAGTTTACACTAACTATAGTTATTGACAGGAGAAACACCTATCCTACTATAACCTCGCTTTCTGAACGGCGGCTTTAGCCAAAACCTGGGTCGGGTCTATTGTCGGAACCGAAACATCTCCCTCTTTTAGGATTAGAGGAATCTCGGTACATCCGGTAATTATTACTTCTGCTCCTTTATCGATTAGTTTTTGAGCGATTTCCAAAATATTGCCTTTGACCTCATCAGATAAATTTCCTGCCTTAACCGCATAGATTACTTTCATAACTTCTTCTTTATCTTTCTCCTCAGGAGAAATAACCTCGATATTAAATTTATTAAAATGTTGATGATAAATTTCAGTTTTATAAATACCTATGGAAGCTAAAAGACCTACTTTTTGTATTGGAAAAATTCTTTGCTGGGTCTCTTTAGCAGCCTCTTCTATCATATTTAATACGGGTATTTTGACACTTTTTTGAATTGAGGAAAGAAAATAATGAGCGGTGTTGCAGGGAATAATTATAAAATCTACTCCGGCTTTCTCTAAGTTTCGAGCGCTCTCTTGTAAAGCCGGAAGAGGGTCTTCTCCTTTTCCCAAGATAGCCGCAGTTCGGTCTGGTATCTTGGGATTATTATCAATAATTATCCTTAAATGATCCTGGTCTTTTTCTGCAGGAGTAAATTTAATTATCTTATAAAATAAGTCTATGGTGGCCTCAGGTCCCATCCCACCTAAAATTCCGATGATCTTCTCTGGCATTTTTATACTTCTAACTTCCTTTATAAAAGATAAACATTTGCCTTTATTCCGAAAACCAATATATTATACTACAAAAGGCTTATAAAATCTTCCTTTTTTTTATCTTTTTTATCTTTTTCGGCTTTTTTTTGAAATTATTCTTCATTACTTAAATCTTAATCTGTATTGTTTGCTTAGAATACACTTCAGTTTCAATATTATTTTTAAAATTACTAAGAGCTCTAAACATATTATTATATAGATAATTATATTTTCTCAATTATCTACAATCTTTAATCCTATAGAATAATGATTTTTCTGCAACTTTGATGCCGAATACGAATGATAATAAACTTGATTTATTGTTAAGTATACGATATATTAATATTGTATATTGCTCATAAGGATAAATAATGGACATTAACAATAATAAAGATTTTAGTGAAGAAATAGTAACAGCCTTGAGGCAAATTAGCCGGGCTATGTCTATATATTCCAAGTCTCTGGATAAGCATTACGGATTAACTTCCCCTCAACTTCTTATTTTACATGAACTTTTTCAATCTGACCAAATAGTAATTGGGGAAATAGCCAGAAAAATCAGCTTAAGTCAAGCTACAGTAACCGAAATCATTGACCGTCTTACAATTAAAGGTTTGGTGACAAGAGCAAAAAACAACTTTGATCGAAGGCAGGTACTTATAAAAATCACTCCAAACGGAAAAGATATCATTAATAAAAAACCGTCATTACTACAAAAAGAATTTTTATTAGAATTTAGTCAACTGCAAAAATGGGAACAGCATTTGCTCTTATCTTCAGTTGAAAGAATTGCTTCCATGATGCAAACAAAAGATTATTTAAAAGATTCAAGAAAACATCTTTAAAGAATATTGATTCAAAAAGAAGAAAATTAACTCA
>DAOUTX010000172.1 GCA_030668465.1 Atribacterota bacterium
AATGATAACTGCAGGCCATTTTAAGGGATCGGGATGCCAGGTTTTTCTTAAAGGCCCGTAAGCAAGGCTAACCGTTCTTTCTCCAAATTCTTCTGCTGTTTTTCTCTCCGCAGGATCCAAGGAGGCTATACCCCCATAAGCATAATGTCTATGTGCTCCGGGGGTTACCATAGCCAGATATATCTTGGAATCTATTAAGGCATCAGCTATTTCAGGGGCAGTTTTTTCATCAAATTCATAATCATAATGCATTTCAATTCCTAATTCCACATTATCTGGTAACCTCGGGGCAATTCTATTCTTTACCAGCTTAATCATGTCAACAGTATTTAAATTTTGTGAATTCCATTCTGGTCTCATATCATCCGGGACAAAACCGCCCTTACCTGCATTGAAGGTCCATCGGCAGATACTATGTAATGATTTATTTTCTTTCATTTTTTTACTCCTTGTAGAATTAAATAATTATAAAAATAAATTTAGAAAAAGACATTCTTTTATCTCTCT
Source organism: Atribacterota bacterium (assembly GCA_030668465.1). Classification (GTDB taxonomy): domain Bacteria; phylum Atribacterota; class Phoenicimicrobiia; order Phoenicimicrobiales; family Phoenicimicrobiaceae; genus Sediminicultor. Next base: position 508 of record DAOUTX010000172.1, read on the forward strand.
TTTTTATCGTTCTATAATTAATAGCGGATGTATTTTTAGAATTTGTAATCTAAGATATTTTTGAAGTTGGTTTTTACATTACTTAAATTAAGTGCTATAATAATATAAACAATATAATACTTTTCTAATTTTGTCAAGCATTGTTTTTTGATCCTATATTAATACAATTTTAAGATATTTCTACGAGTTCACTTTCAAAACATAAATCATTAAAAAAAACGGTTCACTTTTAATTTGTTAGCAACACAAGAAATTCGAGTTATTGACAAATAAATAGAGGCTTGCTAAAATACTTAGTAAGTATAGTTTACTAAATTTTATCAACATTCTTTTGAATGAGGGCATAGGGGCTGGAGTCATTATTAATAATGAACTTTATCAAGGTACTTACGATTTTGTGGGAGAAATCGGACATTTTCTATGTTACGAACAAGGACAATTTAAGTATCTGGAGGATATCGCCGGGGTAGATGTCTTACTGCATTTGGCCAGTTCTCAAGGCTTGCGGGTAAAAAGCTTAAAAGAAATAACTGAATTACTTCAACAAGATAATCAGGTTGCTAACTCGATCGTAAAAAAATTAGCAACCTGGGTAGGTTCTGCTATTGTGAATGCTATTCATATGATTGGACCTCAGACTGTATTTATCGGAGGGGAAATGGTCGTATTGGGAGAACCTTTAATTCAACCAATTAGGGAAACTGTATCTCATTATTTATTTGGAGAACAAGCAGTGAATATTCAATTCTCCAGTATCTCATCAAAGGCGGTACAAAGTGGAGCAGGAATTTATGCGATGATCCAATGGTTAGAAAAAAAAGAGTACAGAAATTTAAAACGGCTTATCAGTTAGGAGAATTTAAAGTTTTAAGAAATTTCTTATATATTATATACAGGCAAAGAAAGTAAAAGCTAAGCGAGGCAATTTCACATCGAGTAGAGATTAAAAAAATTAAGGGGGTGAAAACAAAAGAAAAAAAAATAGTAATTTACTATCTTGTTTTTCAAAAACGTTTTTGAAGCTATATTATAAGGAAGTAAATTTATTATTAATTAAGGAGAAAAAAAATGAAAAAGTTTATAATTACTTTACTGCTAATCTGTTTAGTTTTGTCTTTTGCGTCTACGATATGTGCTGCTCAGTTGAGATTTGCCTTTATGCCCGGGATTGCCGATCCTTTCTACTTTACTATGGAAAAAGGTGCTAAAGCAAAAGCGGAAGAACTGGGTGTAGAATTGCTTGTTGGAGAATACCCTAAGGCTTGGGGACCAGAATACCAGGTACCAATATTAAAAGCTTTGGTCGCAAGAGGGGATATTGATTTACTCTTTACTGCTCCTACTTCCACGGAAGCCTTAATCCCTGTTCTGAAAGAAATTCACGATAGTGGTATTCCAGTTATTACAGTTGATACCTATCTTGGTGATGGAGATTATACTAAACCCAGTAATTATAATTTCCCTCTTGCCTTTATCGGGACAGATAACTTTTTGGGTGGTCAGGTAGTTGCCGGTCAATTAGCTCTCCTGCTGGGTGGAAAAGGAAAAGTATTTTTAGAAAATACTAACCCAGATGTATCCAGTGTAATGGGTAGAGAATTGGGTTTCCGAGCTGGAATAAAAATATTCCCCGACATGGAGCTCGTTGGAGTAGAATATTGCCTTGATCTCCAGGAAACGGCTGCTACCCAAGTCAGCGCTGCTTTACAGAAGGATCCTGATTTAGAAGGAGTATTTGGTGTCAATGTGTTTAGTGCTCAAGGGGCTCATCAGGCTGTGGTTACTGCTGGATTAGAAGGAGCTATTAAAATTGCAACCTGGGATGCGACAGAAACCCTAATCGAAGCCTTAAAAAGAGGTGAGGTGGATTTAATTTTAGCCCAGATGCCTGCAGAAATGGGAGCTTTATGCGTAGAGTGGGGTGTTAAACATCTTACCGAAGGAGCAGAAATTCCCAGGAAAGTAATTCCGGGTTTCTTTGTTTTCACCCAGGAGAATGTTAACGACCCAGGAGCGCAACAGTACATTTACAAATAATTTTTTAGAGATTGAAAGTTTTTGGATTTAACATATACGGCAGGGGGTAGAATACTCCCTGTCGTATATTTATCTCGTAAAAAGGAAATTTTTTATGACTAAGTTGAATAATGGTTTTTCAATCGATTTTGAAAAACTTAGCAGAAATAGAACGATACTCTTAGTGGGTAGAAATTGGGCACTCATTTTTCTTATGTCCATGTTAATTTTATTTAGTTTTTTAGGAAAAAATTTTTTTAGTCTGAGAAATTTTAATAATATTATTTTAGGAGTGAGTTCTCTGCATTTATTAGCTAGCTGAGAGACGTTTGAGATTATCAGTGCAGGTATCGACCTTTCCATAGGTAATATTATGTGCTTTGTCTGTATCAGCTCTTCTATTATGAAGCGGGATTTAAATGCAGCAGGCTACT
>DAOUTX010000214.1 GCA_030668465.1 Atribacterota bacterium
GAATCAAAGATGCTCATCTCATCACCAGTACTGATTATTGCTCGCGCCTCCACCTCACTTAAGAAAAAAGTGAGGTAACAAATATTAAATTTTTAATAAGATAACATATATATAGAGAAAAGTCAAAAAATTTTTAAGTTTGTTATTTAAAAATTAAAATAAATTAAACTTTAATTTTTTAATACTTTGATTCTTGTAAAAGGCACATTTCGAGCAGTATCTTCTTTACTTTAAAAAGATAATCGCTTATTATATTTTTATATTGTGTAAAATATAAAATAAAAAATGTAGAGGAAGCTCATAATCATTAAAATTAGATTGTTAAGTTTAGAAAAGAACGGAAAAGATAAACCTAATGTAGGGATTTTAATGATGATTTTTGCCTCAATTTGTTTTTCTTTAATGGCGGCAATGGTGAAATTTTTACGTCATCTTCCTGTAATGGAAATAATCTTTTTCCGAAATATACCTATTATGCTAATAATTCCTTTAATATTGAAGAATAAAAAAATTTCTTTTTGGGGGAATAATAAGCCTCTTTTATTATTACGCAGTTTACTTTCCAGTTTTGCTGCAATAATTTATTTTTATACCATTACAGTTATGATCTTAACTGATGCAGTAACCATTAAGCAATTGAGTCCATTTTTTATAATACTCCTGGCAAGTATATTTTTACGAGAAAAAATAGGTTTCAGAAAAATTACTATTTTTATTTTAGCATTTTTAGGAGCTTTGTTAGTAGTTAAACCGGGGTTTCGTTTAGACATATATCCAGCAGTTATCGCTTTATTGGGAGCAATCTCAACAGCTGGGGCACACGTAGCTATACGTAGTTTGCGATTGACCGACCATCTCTTAGTAATAGTAAATTACTTTGGCTATAGCGCTGGTTTAATATCTTTGGGAACATTACTCTGGCAAGGCAATTTTATCATTCCTGATGCATCAAGCTTATTTGTTTTGCTTTTACTGGGATTAGCGGGTTTAGGTGCACAGTTTGCTCTTACCAAAGCGTATCAGATGGCACCTGCAAAGTTAGTATCTCTTTATTTGTATTTACAAATTATTTTTGGTGCTTTATTAGGAGTATTATTTTTCAAGGAAATTCCTGATTTATTTAGCATAATCGGTGCGTCTTTAATAATCGTAAGCGGATATTTAAATAATAAATTGAAAATTGAATAATAATATTTTTGAAATTAAATTTAATAATTTAATAAGGGGAAAGGGAAAATTTTCGAAAATAAAGAAAAAGAAAGCATATGGTTTACCCCATTTCCTATCTTGATTTCCGCTAAGCTTTTCAAATTTTTATTCCTATTTTAAAGATTAAGAAAATTCCCAGGAAATATACTAAAAAAATTAACCAGGCCGCTATCCCTAAATTAAATACCGTTTTTTTAGGTTTATATACCACACTGGCGATGGCAATACTGGTGAGAATTATAGCTATTAAGGCACTAATAATATGCTGGGGTGAGACTACGTTTAAAATTGGTGGACCATCATAAAATATGTCTGAGAAGAAAGGTATGGTCATATTAAGAATATTTGCTCCCAGGACAATGCCTACCGCAAGGTCATAAGCCTTTATTCTAATAGCCGCAAGGGCGGTAACTAATTCTGGCAGGGATGTAACGATGGCCAACATTATAGTGCCCATAAAAGTTGTTCCCCATCCGGTAAGGTCAGCTAAACCATTGGCTACTTGTACTAACTTCATGGCAGTAAAGATTATTATTATAGCTGCTATTAAAAATTTAATGTTGGTTAAGGGCAAAGAATAGGCAGTATAATTTTCTTCAGGGACTCCCAGGACATCATCAGGTTTAGTTTTTTTGCTATATTTAAATATTACTACAATACCTAAAAAATACAGAATTATTAAAATTAAGGAATCTATGCCAACTCCCACAAAGAGAAACGATGGTTTTAATAGCATGCTCAAGGCAGCAATTGCACACAAAAATATTCCTAAAATGGCAGTTAAAATTTGGCCGGCAGCAACTTCCTTAAGAAGTGGACCAGGACCATGAGCAAAATCTGCTATGGCGATAATTAATAGGTTAAACATAATACTACCAAATATGTTCCCTATAGCTAAATTGGGAGCATTGATCCAGGCGGCACTGGAACTTGAAGTGATTTCAGGAAGAGAGGTAGCCAACGGGATTAATGCAGCTCCAATCCAGACCCTTCCCAATCCGGTCTTTTCAGCAATTATATCTCCATAGCGAGTCAGTTTA
>DAOUTX010000171.1 GCA_030668465.1 Atribacterota bacterium
AACCTTCACTGAAAGAGGGTAGCCGCCCTTTTTATTTAAATGGCTATTAATTTCCCTTTTTCTTTTAAAAATATTTCTCTTGCATTGTTCAAGATATTATCTTCGTTAATATATACAAAATTATGGTTATTAACAATTAGTTGGCCATCTATGATTACATCTCTTACTACTTCATTTCCCGAGCAGGAGTAGATAAAATTATTAACAAATACATCTTCAGAAAGTATTTTTGAAGTAGGGTATTCCAATACAATCATATCTGCCTTGTACCCTTCTTTTATTCTGCCAATCTCAGCTTCCAGATTTAAGGCACGAGCACCGTTTATAGTTAACATATCATATACTGATAAGGCATTAAAAATATTTTCGTCCATAGAGAAAACTTTCTGCAACATCGAACCGAGCCTTGCTTCTGATAAGATATCATAATTGCTGCTGCTTGCTCCTCCGTCACATCCTATAGTTATATTTACTCCTGCTTTTTGCATCTTATACATAGGTGAAATTCCATCTGTAACCTTGCAATTAGTATAAGGACAATGAATAACCGAAGTTCCTGTTTGGGCGAGAAGTTTTATCTCTTCATTATCTACCCAGATGACATGGGCAAGTTGAGTAGATGATCCCAGCGCTCCCAACTCATTTAAAGCAGAAATTTCTCCTTTATTAAATCTTTTTCGGACTTGATTGGTAGATTCTCGGCCTTCAGCAGCGTGAGTATGAATTCCCACCCCGAATTCCTTAGCCAATTTTATTAATTTCTTTATTAAGATATCCGTGCAGGCGGGAAGCCCGGCAAAAGAGAATTTAACTTTTAAACGGTCATCATATTTCCCATGCCAGCGATTAAAAAACTGTTTGCTATCATTAAGGCAGTCTTGAGTAGACTTGACCGGAGTATTTTCCCCTTCGGGATAATCATTTTCCATCTTTCCTACCACTGCTCTTATTCCGGAATCCATCAGTCCTTGTATTATCGGATCCTCCGCACTTTCCCCCAATAATTCTCCCACTGCTGTTGTCCCTGATTTAATGGCTTCCATAGCCCCTAATAATGTGGAATAGTATAAAGCTTCTTCTGAAAAGAGGTGAGGGAACTGCCAGATTATTTCCAGCCACTTGGTTATATGTAAATCATCCATAAGACCTCGACCAAAGGTCTGATAAAGGTGAGTATGGCAATCTATTAGGCCCGGGATAAGAATTCTTCCGGAAATGTCCAGAATTTTGTGTTTATTTTCATCTGAAAAATTATGGTCTATTTTTACTATTTTATTTCCTTCAACGAGAATGGATTTCTTGCCCGACAATTTTCTGTTTTCATATATCCGGGCATTCTTTATTATTAAACCCATAAACTATTTTTATTCCTTCCTCATGTTTTTAAAAGCTTCCAGACAAATGTCAGTAATTTGGTGAAATATGGGATTTATTTTTTCCTCATCAGTAATAACTTCCCGGGTCAGAAGATTGGCTACCGCAGTAAGAATGGTTCCTACTTTAACTTTTCGGAGGTAACCGATAGTAAAAAGGGCAGAGGATTCATTTTCTATACTTAAAACATTGGAATCAATCCATACTTGTTCTCTCTTTAAAAAATCAGGGCCTGCAAATACCGAGCCCTTATAGAAGGCATCATGGCTCATAATTATTCCTATATGGGATTTCTTATTTTTGTTGTGGCTTACCTTTACGAGGTTATCTACAATATCTATATCCGCGACAGCCGGAAATTCAATCGGTATATATTCAATCGATGTGCCCTCCAATCTTACGGCTGCTGTGGGGATTATGATATCTCCCAGGTTTATATTTTTTTGTAGGGCTCCGGTAGTGCCAAGACGGACTAAATATTTTGCTCCGGACATAATAAGCTCCTCCAGGGCAATGGCTGCAGAAGGGCAGCCCATACCGGTAGAGGTAACACTTACAGTCAGTCCTTTATATTTTCCGGTATAGGTTACATATTCACGACTTTGGGCAATCAATTGAGGATTTTTAAAATGTTCAGCTATCAGATGACAACGACCGGGGTCACCCGGCAATATTACAAATTCTCCTATTTGGCCTGGTTCTATCTGAAGATGATGCATCTTTTTCATATCTTTTCCTCCTTTTCCTCTTGAAGGTCGACCAAAGCCCCGACGGCGATGGTTATTGCCTTATCGATGCTTTTTTGCAGCTTATCTTTCGTGCTTTTTTTGCCGGTGATTAAATTTCCCGCAGCGACCAGTATGGTTCCAACCTGTACCTTTCTTAAAGAACCTATCACGAAAAGGGTAGAAGATTCGTTCTCAATAGCCAAGACCCCCGCTTCAGCCCAGATGGCGATTCTTTTTTTATAATCTCCGAAGGCAAAGGGGGATTCCATATAGAAGGCATCATGGGTTCGGATTATTCCTAAATTATAATCTACGTCTTCTTTTTTAGCCCGGTTTCGCAGGGCAATAACAGTATGATAATCTGCCACTGCTGGATATTCTATGGGGACATATTCTTTAGAGGCTCCGTCTCCTCGAACAGCTCCGGTTACAATAATTATATCTCCGGGGTTTATTTGAGAAGAAAGGGAACCGCAGGTCCCCACTCTGATAAAATATTTACAACCTATATTGGTCAGTTCCTCTATGGCTACAGCAGCTGACATACATCCAATTCCGGTGGAGCAGACTGCCACGGGCTTATCTTCGTAGCAGCCATTATAAATATGAAATTCCCTATTTTCTACAATTTTTTCAGAATCCTGGAAAAATTTTGTCCCGATATAATTTGCTCTTTCGATATCTCCGGGCAGCAACACCGCTTTATTCACTTCACCCTTCTTACATCTTATATGATATTGTATTTGTTCCAATTTCCTCACTCCTTTAAATGATTAATGATTCAGGAAGCGGTTCTTTACGCCATTATATTTATATTTGAGTATTTTTTTCTGTAATATGTTTTATGATAATCAATTTAGGTATCTGAGTCAATGTTATGTATATTTTTATCTAATTTTTATTG
>DAOUTX010000052.1 GCA_030668465.1 Atribacterota bacterium
CTACAATGCTTGGTTATTTCATCAATACTATATTTAAATGCTTCTTTATCTTTCAGTAGAGTAGTAATATCTTTAAATTGGATGCCTTTTACCGGAAAATCCGGAATATTTCTAATTTTTTCTTTTAAATCTATCACTTTTATCTGCCTCCTAAAAAATAGTTTTTTATATCTTTTATATTTAATTGAACATTTTCCGTTCCATTCCACTTATTTAATTCGATATTAAAAGCTAAATCTACTACTTTGTTTTCAGAAAATATTTGGTTCCCTATTTTGCTTAATTTAAATCCTATCCCATCTAATGTTCTATTCTCTTCCTTAATTTTTAGTTTTAGGTGCTCCCTCTTTTCACCAACCAGCCTCCAATCAGATATTATGTTTTTGTAACTACAAAAAACGGGTTGAGGGTTTCCAATCCCAAATGGCTCTAAAACATTAATATCTTTTACCAAACCAAAATTAATATTGCTTAGTGAAATCTGGGCGTCTACTTTTAATTCTGGACTTAAATCACCTTCTTTAATGAAATCTTGAGATATTTTATTTATCCTTAATTTAAACTCAGGAATTTTATTAGACTCTATGGTAATGCCTGCGGCTAACTCATGACCACCAAAATTTATCAAAATATCCTGGCATGATTCTAAAACGTTATATAAGTGAAAACCTTTAATGCTCCTTCCTGAACCTTTTGCTATTCCATCTTTTTTGGAAATAATAATTGCAGGACGATTAAATTCATCTACTAATCTGGAGGCTATTATGCCAACTACCCCTTGATTCCAATTTTCCGATGCAAGAACCAATACTTTATTACCTTCTTCCTTTACTTGTATGGAAGCAAATTCCCTGGCTTCTCTTAAAATATTATCTCCAATTTCCTGTCTATGTTTGTTTATTTCGTTTAATTTTTGGGATAAATGTTTGGCTTTATATTCAGAATCAGTTAGCAGCAATTCTAAGGCTAATTTAGAATCGCCTAACCTTCCTGCTGCATTTATTCGGGGAGCAAGGGCAAAATTAACTTCTCTAGTTCCTAAATTACCATAATTTACTCCACTCTCCCTTATTAACGCCTTCAAACCCTCTTTCTTGGTTTGATTAAGTGTCTTTAATCCGCATTTAATTAAAATACGATTTTCATCGATGAAAGGAACGGAATCAGCAATCGTCCCCAATGCAACATAATCAAGTAGACTCCATAAATCATCCTGATTTTTCTTCAATTTTAAATATAGGGCTTGAGCCACTTTAAAGCTTACACCCACTCCTGCTAATTCCTTAAAAGGATAATTTGTATCACGTTTGGGGTTTATTATTGCTATTGCAGAAGGAAGGTCTTTTTGGGGTTGATGATGATCGGTAACTATAACATCTATGCCATAATTATTTGCTTTCTCTATTTCAGAAATAGAGCTAATTCCACAATCAACGGTAATGATTAATTTAATATTATTTTTAAAAGCAATATCTATGGCTTCTTCATTTAGTCCATATCCCTCTTGAAAACGATTAGGTATATAGTAGTATAAATTAGTGGTAAACTCTCTCAACATTGAAAACAATAAGGCAACGCTAGTTATTCCATCGACATCATAATCTCCGTAGATCAATATCCTTTCATTATTATTTACCGCTCTTAATATTTTGTCTACAGCTTTATGCATATCTTGAAAGATATAAGGATCTCTCAAATCTTTAAGATCTGCCTTTAAGAATCTTCTTGCGCTTAAAACTTCTTTTATTCCTCTATTTATTAGTAATTGAGCTAAAATCGGAGAGATATTTAATTCCTTGGACAACTCTGATTGCAATTTTTTATCTTCTTTTGATATACACCACTCTATTTTATTTATGCTCCTTTCTCGCTTTTCGAATATCGTATTTCATATTTCGTTTGTTTCCCTCTCGTTCTAATCCCCTCCCTCGAAGGGGAGAGAGGATAAAGATATATTAAATTTGGTTCTCGAATTTTATTTTCTTCACGAGATACGAGATATGAATTTATTCTACCTTCTGGCTTCTTTTTTCTTCTCTTCCTTGAACCAGCTAACCAGATAACTAACTAATTCTATCCACTATATACTATACACTAACTTACTGTTATACTAATATATTTCCGAATTACTTTTTGTCTTTTTTCCCGGTAATTCTAATACCTTTTTGGTGTATCTTAAATATTTTATTCCATTCTAACAGTAAGGGGCTGGCAATGGAAATTGAAGAATAAGTCCCGGCAATCATTCCTATAAATAAAGCTAAAGCAAAATCAGAAAGTATATTTCCCCCGAAAAAATATAAGGCTAAAATAGGAATAATGGTAGTTAAGGCTGTGTTTATCGTTCTGGATAGAGACTGATTAATGCTCATATTTATTAATTTTTCAAATGGTTCTCTGGTTTTAAACTTAAGATTTTCTCTAAGTCTATCCAAAATTACAATTGTATTATTTAGAGAATACCCTACGATAGTAAGAACTGCTGCTACTATCGAAATAGTTATTTCCTTCTGCAATAAAGAAAAAATTCCCAAAACAATTAAGCAGTCATGGGAAAGCGCCAATATTGAGATAATAGAAAATTTAAACTCAAACCTCATAGTGATATATAGAATAATTCCTATAAAAGCAAGAAGAAAGGCGTAAAGAGCTAGTTTTTTTAAATTTTCTCCAATAATCGGTCCTACGGTCTCTACACGCAATATCTCCAAATCAGTTAAATTCTCTCTAAAAACGGCCAATATTTCCTTTCTTTGTTCTGAATCAATCTTTTCTGTCCGTATCACAAATTCATTCTCTGATAAATTTTGAATAGTGCTTTGACTTAAATTAAACTCATTTAACACGCTTCGAACTTCGGTAACGGAAACTGATTTATCAAATCTTATTTGAATTAAAGTCCCTCCGGCAAAATCAATTCCTAGATTAAATCCTTGAAAAATAATTGAAATTAAACCAATCAGGATAATAACTGCAGAGATAATATATGCCATCCTTCTATTTTTAATAAAATCGAACTTCTTTTTTCTAATTAGATCCATTGAATACCTCCTCCTTGATTATGTCTATAATAAAGCTTTAGAACTAAACTTAGCAGCTGCTACTTCTAAAACAATCTTAGTTACCACAATTGCGGTAAACATGCTCGCCAAAATACCTATGCTCAAAGTGATCGCAAATCCTTTGATTGATCCCGAGCCAAAATAAAATAAGGCAAGAGCTGCAATTAAAGTAGTAACATTGGCATCAAATATAGTACGGAAAGCCTTGTTGAATCCTGCATCAATAGAAGCCCGAAAAGTTTTTTCCAATCTCAATTCTTCTTTTATTCTCTCAAAAATCAGGATATTAGCATCTACTGCCATACCAATGGTAAGAATCATTCCAGCTATTCCTGGTAAAGTTAAAGTCGCCTTTAAACCAGCTAAAGCTCCCACAATTAGTATCATGCATACGACCAAAGCAAAATCTGCTATTAATCCAAAACCCTTATAAAAAATTAACATAAAGAGTAAGATTAATATCAATCCTACTATCCCAGCTTTTATCCCCTTGGAGATGGAGTCTCGTCCCAATGTTGGCCCAACTGACCTATTTTCCAAAATCTCCACCTTTACCGGAAGAGCACCAGCCCGTAAAAGTATAGCTAAATGTTTTGCACTATCTACAGTAAATTTTCCCGTAATCTGAGCTTTCCCATCGAGAATTGGTTCCTGGACTACAGGAGCAGATATTTCTTTCCCATCCAAAGTAATAGCTAAGGCTTTCCCTACATTATTTTTTGTTGCTTCTCCAAATTCTTTAGCTCCAATTTTGTCAAATTCAATTAAAACAATAGATCGACTAAATTGGTCAAAGGATGATTTAGCATCTATTAAATGGGCACCTGTTAGTTGGGTTTCTCCTTCCTCGTTTTTAAATTCCAGGAGTGCAGTTTTACCTATTAAATCTACAGCTGCTTCCGGGTCTTCCACACCAGGTAACTGAACTAAGATACGAGTTGCGCCTTGTCTCTGAATTACCGGTTCTGAAACTCCTAATTGGTCAATACGATTTCTTATTATTTCTAATACACGGTTTACCGCATCGTTATCCACTGGTGCATTAGGAGTATCAACACACTCCAAGATAACGTGAGAACCTCCTTGTAAATCTAATCCTAAATTTATCTTCTCGTTTAGAGGAAATGATAAAAAAATTGCAATAAAAATTACTACAAAGACGCTGCCTACCCTTAAGGTTTTAGTCCAATCCATATAAAAATCCTCTCTTTCTAATTTTTCTTACCTTTTATATTTTTTATTATATATTACTATAAAATTCTTTAACTTTATCATTATAATATTATAGTATTTTCTTTGTCAACGAGAATACCTAATATTCGTATTGCGTATCGAGTATCGCGCGAAGAAAAAGAACTATAGAAATAAAGAAGATAGAGAAACAAAAATAATAAATATTTTTTTCTCTCTTTCTTGCTACCCCACTAAAATTTACATTAACATTTAAACTAATGTTTATCAAGATGGTCAAAAGGAAGCTCTTTGCCCCTTGAAATCTCCTTTATTTCCATTTTGATCTTTTTCCATTAGGGAAGAATGAAATATTGCTCTTGAATATTTGGTCTTTTAAGATTTTTTATAACAAATCGATTGATATACTAAAATTTAAAGGCAGGTATAAATAAATACCTGCCTTTAAATTATTATTGTTATTTCTATCTCAATAAATATTTTCTTTCCTTTTTCAAAAATACTTTGCGGTATTATTTTTCCCTTTTTGTTCCGATACCATTACGCGTAGTGTTTATAACTACATCTTTGGCAATCTCTAAGGTCAAAGTTTCACCTTTAATATCTTTGATTATTCCGTAAATACCGCCAATAGTAATGACCTTATCACCTTTTTGTACACCTGCTAACATCGACTTATGCTTTTTTTGCTTTTGTTGTTGAGGGCGAATAAGGATAAAATAAAATATACCAAAAATAATAATTAAAGGTAAAAATTGTTGAAGAGCTTCCATTTTTTAATCACACCTTTCGTTTTTAATTTTAAAAAATATCTTCTAAATTATACATAATTTTATTTTATTTGGCAAGTTATTTTTGTGCTTATCCGGATTACGTTTATTTTCCCCCTCATCCTAATCCTCTCCCCCGAAGGGTAGAGGGAACTAGATGACCAACTAACTAATTATATACTCTACGCACTATAGGTTAATAATATTCTAATTTCTTTCTCCCGTTTACTATTTTCCTAACTCGATACTCGATACTAATTATATTCCGGATTTCATTTACTTTCAATAATTAACTCAGAAATTTGGCAAGAAATTCTTCCTTAAATTCTAATAATCTATCTTCCAATAAAGCTAGTCTTATATTTTTCATTAAAGAAGACATAAAATAAAGATTGTGGATAGTCCCTAAAATTGAAGCAAGTATTTCTTTGGACATGTATAGATGACGTAAATAAGCCCTGGTAAAATTCTGGCAAGTATAACACTGGCATTTATTATCTAAGGGTGTAAAATTATCCTTGTATTTAGCATTACTTATAGATAACTTACCAAAAGAAGTAAACAAGGAACCATTTCTGGCGTTTCTGGTAGGCAAAACACAATCGAACATATCAACCCCTCTTATGATTCCTTCTAATATGCTTTGAGGTGCTCCCACCCCCATTAAATATCGGGGTTTATTGTTTGGCAAACAAGGAACTGTACAATCTAGAATTTCATACATTAGCGATTTTGGTTCACCTACACTTAATCCCCCTATTGCATATCCAGGAAAATCTAATTCTACTAACTTGTTAGCATTTTCAATTCTTAAGTCTTTAAAGGTGCCTCCCTGAATAATTCCAAATAAACTTTGGCTCAAACTATGGTGTACCTCTTTACATCTCTTAGCCCATTGAATAGTTCTTTGGGCAGCAATTTCTACCTGATATTTTCCAGCAGGATAAGATATACATTCATCAAAAGCCATAGCAATATCAGAACCTAAAGCCATTTGAATCTCCATCGCTTTTTCAGGATTTATAAAATGCTTAGATCCATCAATGTGAGAATTAAAAAATACTCCTTCATCGATTATCTTATTTAGTTTTCCTAAACTGAAAATCTGGAAACCTCCACTGTCAGTTAATATAGCCCCTTTCCAACCCATAAATTTATGCAAACCACCAACTTGGGAAATCAAATTATACCCAGGTCTTAAATATAAATGATATGAATTGCTTAAAATAATCTGAATGCCTAGCCTCTCTAATTCTCGGGGGGCCATAGATTTAACTGTAGCCTGGGTTCCTACCGGCATAAAAACTGGGGTGTCAATTATTCCATGGGAAGTATATAACTTTCCCAGTCTTGCCTTAGTTTTTTTAGACTCTTTTATCACTTCGAATTTAATTGTCAAATATGTATAACCTCTTAATTTACATTTTAATCAATTGATAATTTATTTATTTTTTTAGTATATATACCAGTTTGCGATAAACTAAAAATTTAAAGCGAAAAGCGAAAAGCGAAAAACCATAATTCAAAACTCAAAACCTCTTTAGCGTATAGTTGATAAACGAAATGTTTATCTACCTGGCTACACCAAGGTTTGTCCCTATATCTGGCTTCTGAATTCTATTTATTTACTTATCGCTTGTTACACATTACTTATTGCGTGCTTAGTTTTTCGATCTCCAAGTCGATTTTGTCTTTAATTTTGAATTTTAAGTTATGGCTTTGCGTTTTGCGCTTTCCGTTTTTCGCTATATACATACTATACGCTTAACGCTTTATACTAATATGTGCTTGCATCTATTCTCTATGCTTTCTCTTTGCTAACGACTATATAACAATCATCGCATCTCCAAAACTATAGAACCTATAATTTTCTTTAATTGCTTCCTGGTATGCCCTAAAAATAAAATCTTTTCCGGCAAAAGCAGCAGCAAGCATTAAGGGGGTTGATTGGGGGAGATGAAAATTAGTAATCAACACATCTACGATCTTAAATTTATATCCGGGATAGATAAATATATCACTCCAATTGCTGCCACTTGCAATTCCATCTTGATCAAAATCAAAAGCAGATTCCAGGGTACGAGTTGTGGTAGTTCCAACCGAGATAACCCGCCTTTTTTCACTCCGGGCTCGATTAATTCTTTGGGCAACATCAGAAGAAATAGAATAAAACTCTGAATCCATTTTATGTTCTTCTACCTTTAAAGCTCTTATAGGTTCAAAAGTTCCTCGACCCACGTGTAAAGTTAAATAAACTATTTCGATTCCTTTGTGGGTAAGCTCCTCTAATAAAGATTTGGTAAAATGA
>DAOUTX010000201.1 GCA_030668465.1 Atribacterota bacterium
AACACCTGCGCCAGTTCCCACCATTTTCTATCTACCACTTTAAGCTTACTCACTGCTTCTTCCAGGGGAACACCGATAACTTCATTCCCCTGCAAACCGGCCATATAGCCATATTTTTCCTCATGAATCAGATTGACTGCAGTAACCCCTGAGCGAAGACCTAAAATTCTATCGAAGACTGTGGGTATCCCACCTCTTTGCATATGTCCGATTACGGCATGTCTTGCTTCTAACCCTGTTTTTTCACAGATTAGCTTATTTAATTGACTGCCTACTCCTCTTTCTCTTAAAATCATATGCCCGAACTGATCCAGTTCTTCTTTTTTCTCAAGAGTCCCCAGATCAACTCCTTCTGAGGTTACCACAAGGGCATATTTTTTTCTTGCATATACTCTCTGTAGCTGTTTACACATTTCATCGATATCTGTTTCGTATTCGGGGATTAAAATCCAATCAGCTCCACAGGCCATTCCGCTGAAGAGGGCTACCCAACCGGCGTGTCTTCCCATAACTTCCAAGACCATAACCCGGTGATGAGAACGCCCGGTATCTTCCAAAGCTCGCATAGCCTCTACCGCCCTGGTTACCGAGCTGTCAAAACCGAAGGTATAGTCGGTCCCGCTAAGATCATTATCCATGGTCTTGGGAGCACCGACCAGGTTCACTTTTTCCTCTTTAAATAATTTATTAGCTACCCCCAGGGTATCTTCTCCGCCGACAGCTATAATAGCATCTAAACTATAATTTTTAATGGTCTTTAAAACCTTCTTTACCCCATCTTCTATTTTGTAGGGATTGGTTCGGGATGAACCTAAAAAAGTACCTGCCTTATCTACTAATTCCTCAACATCTATAAGATTAAGGGGAGAGATCGATCCTTCGACCAGACCTTTCCAACCATCATGAATACCGAATAGCTGGTAATTAAAATCTTTAGCCCGGTAGACTGCTCCTCTTATCGTCTGATTTAAGCCACAGCAGTCTCCTCCCCCGGTTAGGATACCTATCCTTTTAATCATCTTCATCACGCCTTTCCCTTACAACCGAAGACCTTTATTCTATCCCGAATAATCTCTTTGGCCGCCTCTTTTGCCGGTCCCAATATTTTGCGGGGGTCGATCTCTTGGGGGTTTGCTTTTATTACCTGTCTCATCTTTTGGCTAAATTCCATCCTGATGCGGGTATCGATATTGATCTTGCATATTCCGGCGGAGATACCTTTTCTAATCTCTTGGTCATCAGCTCCGGAGGCACCGTGTAAGACCAGAGGAACTCCGCTTAATTCTCTTATCTTTTCGATACGGGGGATATCTAACTTGGCGAAAGGGGTACGACACCCGTGAATGGTCCCCACGGCAGCAGCAAGAAAATCTATCCCGGTTAACTCAACAAATTTTGCAGCTTCTTCCGGGACTGCCATGCTCTCTTTTACCTTCTCTAAGGCCACCCCCGGTTCATCACTATCGCCCATCTTACCTATCTGACCTAATTCTGCCTCTACCGGAATATCACAGGCGTGAGCCATCTCCACTACCTTTTTGGTCATCTTAACGTTTTCATCAAACGGTAATTTTGACCCATCGTACATTAGAGAGGTAAAGCCCGCTCTTAGACATTTTATATTCTGGTAATAGTCTGTTCCGTGATCCAAGTGCAGGGCTACCGGTATCTTTACTTTTTCAGCCATGACTTTAACCATGGCTACAATCATATCCAGTCCGGCGTATTTTATAGCTCCCTGGGAGGCCTGTAAGATCACCGGTGCTCTTTCTTCTTCGGCAGTCTCTATTATGGCCTGAATAATCTCCATATTATTGGCGTTGAATGCCCCGATAGCGTACCTTCCTTTTTGAGCTTCCTTTAACATCTCTTTAGTGGTTACAAAAGACATCTTTTTCTCCTTTCGTTTATTTGTACTATCTATAGTTGTTCATTAATTATAGATATCGTCTCATTTCTTATTTTACTTAAGAATTATTAAATTTTATCTATTATAGCTTGTTTAATTTTTCATTTCAAGAGTATTAACTAATTATCCAATTCACCAATTTCCCAATTCTCCGATTAAAACTAGCACCAATTCATCCGTTATCCGGTTACCTAGTTTACCAGTTATCTAGTTAAACAAATATTAAGATAAGAAATTATTCTGGCTCCTGATTTCTGACATGTATTTTCTTTACTATATAATACAATCGATACGCAACAAGTATATTCTAACTTTGGTATTCTATCTTCTTAGAATTGCTAAATACTAAATATTATATACTAATTATACTATTCATTATCGACTGATTTAATTGGTCAATCGGGGAATTGGTAGATTGGTGAATTAATATATTTGAGAATAATCTGAATTAATGATATAGTTTTAATACAAATATCAATCAAAGGAGGAAATTATCATGCCAGATTATTATGATGAAGAAAAAGAGAAGATTATTAATCTTGCTGAAAAAATACCAAAATTAAAATTTTCAAATAAAAT
>DAOUTX010000045.1 GCA_030668465.1 Atribacterota bacterium
GCAATTTCTGCCGTAGAGGAGGGCAGGATTGAATTTATTCCTTCTCGTTGGGACAAAGTTTATTATGACTGGATGAGAATCATTAAAGATTGGTGTATATCACGTCAGTTGTGGTGGGGGCATCGTATCCCGGTCTGGTATTGTCAAGATTGTGGAGAAATAATCGTAGAGTTAGAAGATGCTACAATCTGTAAAAAATGTGGCGGCCATAATCTTCTGCAAGACCCGGATGTTTTAGATACCTGGTTTAGCTCTGCCTTGTGGCCTTTTTCTACCTTAGGTTGGCCGGAAGAAACTGAAGATTTAAAATGTTTCTATCCAACATCAGTATTAGTTACCGGTTTTGATATAATTTTCTTCTGGGTGGCTCGAATGATAATGATGGGATTAAAGTTTCGGGGAGAAGTACCATTTAAACAAGTTTATATAAATCCCTTAATTAAAGCAGCGGAAGGCAAAAAAATGAGTAAATCCAGTGGAAACGTTATTGATCCTTTAACGGTGATTGATGAATATGGCGCTGATGCTCTACGTGTTACCCTTGCCTCTTTAACTATACAGGGAAATTATATCTACCTTTCAGAAGAAAGAATTAAAGGATTTAGAAACTTCTCCAATAAAATATGGAACGTGTCAAGATTTGCTATAATGAATCTTAAAGATTTCGATATTGATAAAATAGAAGAAGAAAAAATGAAAATGACCTTAGTTGATAAGTGGATAATCAGCAAATTAAATGAAACAATAAAAAAGTCCACTGAGTGTCTTAATGAATATAAATATGGGGAGGCTGCCAAAATTATTTATGAATTTGCCTGGAATGAGTTTTGTGATTGGTATATAGAGTTTAGTAAACCAAAATTATATCAAGCGAAGAATACAATAAAAAAACGGACATCTCAATATATCCTATGGTTTGTTTTGGAAAATACCTTAAGGCTTTTACATCCCTTTATGCCTTTTATAACTGAAGAAATATGGCAAAAGTTACCTCACAAAGGGGAAAGTATCATGGTTTCACCCTGGCCGAAACATAAAGAAGAATATATGAATAAAGATGCAGAGAATAAGATAGATAAAATAATGAGCATCATTAAAACCATACGAAATATCAAGTCAGATATGAATATTCCTTATAGCAAAAAGATAGATTTATATTTAAACATTAATGAAAAAGATAAATTAAAATTGATAAAAGAAAATATTTATTATGTCGAAACTATGATTAAAACAAAATCATTAGAGATAGGAACAGGAATTAAAAAACCAGAGTATTCAGCTACAGGTGTTTTAGAGGGGATAGAAATATTTATTCCCTTAAAAGATATAATAAATATTTCAGAGGAGATAGCTCGTTTAGAGAAAAAATTAAACAAAATAAATAATGAGCTTAATCTAATTTTCAAAAAAATAAACAATAAGGATTTCTTATCCAGAGCCCCGGAAGATATTGTTAAAAAAGAAAGAGATAAAGCAGATGATTTAAGAGATATTAAAGAAAGATTGGAAAATAACCTAAAATCCTTTAAGTGAATAGTAATTCGTATCGCGTATCGCGTAGAGCGGGTAGAATTAGTTAGCTAGTTAGTTGGTTGCCTGGTTAACTGGTTTAGGAAGAGAATAGAATCCAGTAGCCAGAATCCAGTATTCAGAATAGAAAAACATAAGCAAGAATAAAGTAAAAGAATCAATCCATAATAAGCAACACGAGATATGATTTTATTCTGGCTTCTATCTCCTGAATTCTGACTCCCCCTCTTTCCTAACTATACGCTAAACGCTGTACGCTATACGCTAATCCCTATAAAGAGGTAAATATGACCACTTACGCAGAAGCACTAGATTATATTTATGACCTAACTAAATATGGCATAAAGTTAGGACTTAAAAATATAAGCTATTTACTTTCCTTTTTGGGCGAACCTCATAAAAAATTAAAAATAATTCATGTAAGCGGGACAAATGGAAAAGGGTCAACGTGTTCCTTAATTAGTTCAATTCTTCAATCTGATGGTTATAAAGTTGGTCTATATACTTCTCCTCACTTGGTTGATTTTACCGAAAGAATTAAAATTAATAATAAATCAATAGATAGGGAAAAAGTATGTGAGTTGTTAGAAAGAATTAAACCTTTTATAAAAAAGGTTGCCAATGCACCTTCCTATGGTCAACCTACATTCTTTGAAGTTATAACTTCTATGGCTTTTCTCTATTTTTTTGAAGAACAGGTAGACTTTTTAGTGTTAGAAGTAGGATTAGGCGGAAGATTGGATGCCACAAATGTTTGTGAACCATTAATTTCTGTCATTACTCATATCGATTATGACCATATGGATAAATTAGGAAACGGCTTAGAAGAAATTGCCAGGGAAAAGGGAGGAATTATTAAACCGGAGGGTATTGTAATATCCACTAACCAATATGAAGAGGCATATAATGAGATCAAGAAAATAGCCGATGAGAAAAATTCCCTTATTTATAGCACAGGAAAAGAAATAAGTTACAAAGTAGTAAAATCTGATATCAATGGCGTAATATTTGATTTAAAAGGAATTTATCATAATTATAAAAATCTTCACACTCCCTTATTGGGCAGACATCAAGCAGATAATGCTGCTACCGCTATTACCGCAACAGAAGCACTTAAAATTAGAGGAGTAAATATTTCTGAAAAAGCAATAAGAGCTGGCTTAGAAAAAGTTAAATGGACCGGGAGATTGGAAATCATTCAGAATAATCCTACATTAATACTAGATGGGGCACACAATCCCAGTGGAATAAGGATAGTATGGCAAGCTCTGAAAGAGATATTTACTTATCACCGACTCATTTTGGTATTAGCAATTTTTGCTGAAAAAGATTACAAAAAGATGATACAAATATTAGCACCTAACGCAGATTTAATCATTACTACCAAGACAATGAGCCCTCGGGCAGCTCTTCCCCGGATAATCGCTAAAGAAGCGGCAAAATATATAGAGCAGAACAAAATAATCGTTACTGAAAATATTCCTCAGGCCATAAACTGTGCTTTATCGAATTCTAAAAAAGATGATTTAATATGTATAACCGGATCGCTATATACTGTAGGCGAAGCAAAGAGATACTTTGATATTAATTAACCAATTCCCCAATTTACCAATTAACCGATTAATTGGTGCATTGATGAATTAATCTTAATTTTTGTCTTAATCGGTTAATGGTTAATTAATTTCAATCTTAATCTCTATCTTAATTGGTCAATTGGCCAATCGGTCAATTGGTGAATTGGTAAATGGCTAATCGGCAAATTATTATAACGTTTTTCGCTTGTAATTTTTAATTTAAAAGTACAATCGCTATAGAAGTAAGGAGAGAATATTTATGTTTAACTTTTCGAATCAAGAAAAAATTGCCATAATTTTATTATTAATAGTGATAATAGTAGGCGTAGGAATAGTGTTGAATAAAAATATTAATAAAGAAGATAATTTTATTATAAATCGTGCTTCCGATATTTCAGAAAATAACCCTGCGATACAAATAGAAATTCCACCGGTAATTATTCATATCGCCGGTGCAGTTAAAAACCCCGGAGTTTATCAATTAAAATCAACCGACAGAATTGTTGATGTAGTAAAAATTGCAGGAGGAGCAACCGAAGAGGCCAACCTGGATTTGATTAATCTTGCTGCTCTTCTCAAGGATGGACAGAAAATAATTGTTCCTTATAAAACTTATAGCGAAACCGGTGAAGAAATCAATAAAAATATAAACTACAATGAAGAGACTATGTATTCTTCCTCGAGTTCTACCTCTGCGAAAATTAATATTAATACCGCTAATGCGAATATGTTACAGACTTTGTCCGGAATTGGACCGGTTCTTTCAGAAAGAATAATAGAATACAGAAATCAGAATGGATTGTTTGAAGTGATTGATGATATAAAAGATGTTTCCGGAATCGGAGAAAAAAAATTTGAAGGAATTAAAGATTTAATTTGTGTCCAATAAAAAACATATCTTCAGATAGCAAATACAATGTCATTAGACCCTTACCTATAATTTTATCTCTATATATAATAGGAATAATTTATGGTAAATTCATTAGTATTAATCTGATATTTTTGTTTTCGATTATAATATTGTTAATATTAATTTCTATTATAAGTTTTGTAAAGCAGTGGAATATAACCACTGCTTTATTATTTTTAATAATATTTTTAATCGGCATATTAAATTATAATCTTAATTCTAATCCCATTGGTGCTAACCATATAGCAAATTTTATAGAAGATAAAAAGTTAACCATTATTTGTACAGTGTTAGACAAAGAATATTATCTTAATCAAGAGAAAATATCTTTGAAGGTAAAAGTAAGTCAAATAGAAAGAGAAGATTACAACATTAAAACACAGGGCTCAATATTAGTGAATACTTATTTAGATGATTGCTCATATGAATACGGAGATGTGCTTAAAATTAAAGGAAAATTAGAAAAACCTATAAGACAGAAGAATTTTGGTGAGTTTGATTATGAATTATATTTAGCTCGGGAAAAGATCTTTACTTACCTTAATATCTGGCAGGAAAAAGATATTCAGAAAATAGGAGAAGATGATTCGAATTTTTTAGTATCTTTTTCCTTATCCGCAAGAGATAAAATAAAAGAGATTACAAAACAGACCTTGCCGCCGCCATATAATTACCTTCTTGTTGGTATGCTATTAGGGGAAAAAAGTTTTATTCCTCCTCATTTAAAAGAAGTATTTGCCGAAGCAGGAATTATGCATATATTAGCAGTTTCAGGTTTACATGTAGGAATAATTGCTATGGCTTTACTTGCTTTCTTAAGTATATTGCGGTTACCGAAGAAGCTTAAACTGCTTACCTTGATATTAATTCTACTAATATACGCCTCAATAACCGGTTTTCGTCCTTCTGTGTTAAGAGCTACCATTATGTTTATTTTATTAATAGGAGGAAAATTAATTAATAGAAGTAGAAATCTTAATATTTCTCTTTTTTTTGCAGCGTTTTTAATCTTATTATCAAATCCTTTAATACTATATGATGCTGGTTTTCTCTTATCCTTTATAGTTACTTTTTCTATTATAAATATATCACCAATCTTGCAAGAATTATTTTCTAAAATAGTAGTTTGGATTAAAAATCCTTTAGCAGTTTCAACAGCTGCCTGGATAGGAATTTTCCCGCTTTCTGCCTATTTTTTCAGTAAAGTATCCATAATCTCCATTGTTTCTAACATATTTATTATTCCTTTAACCGGGATAGCGGTAATATTAGGATTTGTAACCTTTTTTATCGGATTGGTAAGCATCTCTCTGGCCGGTGTAATTGCAAATATTAATTACCTGATATTGAATCTAATAACCTTAATAGCTAAATCATTTTCCTTACTTCCTTTTGCCTTTATTTATGTTGCTAAACCTTCAATTATGGTAATTGCTTTATACTATCTAACGGTATTTCTTATTATTGAAATATTCTATAAAAAAACACTATCGCACAAAATAAAGAAAAAAGCAGCTTTAATTATAATACCGGTTGTATTGCTAATAATTATTATTCAAGTATTTTATCCGGCAGGCCATCTCAAAGTAAATTTTATAAATGTTGGAGAAGGGGATTGCATCCTAATTGAAGCCCCCAACAAGATAAATATCTTAATCGATGGGGGAGGCACCCCTCAAGGTGATTTTGATGTGGGAAGTAAAATCGTTATACCTTACTTGAGAAGAAAAGGGATAAATAAAATAAATTTATTAGTTTTAACTCATCCCCATTTAGACCATTTAGAAGGGCTATTACCGGTAATAAAAGAATTTAAAGTAGATATGGTTTTAGATAGCGGGTTAATCTGCGATTCATCAGAATATAAAGAATTTATTTCCCTAATACAAAAGAAAGACATACCATATCATCAAGCTAAAGCCGGAGATAATTTTATTTTTAATAACAATTTGGAAATATTTTTGCTTAATCCATTGTATGATTCTGATTTCTATGACGAGTCCGATTTTAATAATGCATCAATTGTGGTAAAATTATTCTATAAAAATGCAGATTTTCTTTTTACCGGAGATATAGAAGAAGCTGCGGAAAAAAAATTATTGATCTGGCAGAATATTTTACAGAGCGATATATTAAAAGTTGGTCATCATGGAAGTGCAACTTCTACTAATTTAGAATTTTTAGATAAGGTTGACCCAAGTATTGCAGTTATTACTGTTGGCAAAAATCATTTTGGGCATCCTTCGCAGAAAATTATAGAAAGATTAGAAGATAAGAATATACAAATATATCGGACAGATGAAGATGGAACGATAATTATAAGAACGAACGGCCATGAATATTGGATAAGAACGCTGAAGGGAAACAACTAAAATAAACCAAGGAAGATATATGAATTACGAAAATATCGTAAATCTTACAAAACAAGAGAAAATATACCCTGTCTATCTGTTTTACGGAAAAGAAAATTATTTAAAAGAAGACATTTTAAAAAAACTTCGAAACAGATTAATTGACCCTGCTTATAGAGAGTTAAATTATAAGGTTTTCTATGGCGAAAAATTATTTATAAATGAGGTAATAAATGATTTAGAAACACTGCCACTGATATCTGAACATAAATTAGTAGTAATAAAGGAAGCAGAAAAAATTAGTAAAAATGATGAGATAAAATTAATAAATTATTTTAATCGGCTAAGTTTAAAAAACATTTTTTCAACTCTAATAATTATTTATAAAGAGAGCAGTCCAAACAAAGAACTAATCACATCAATTAAAAAGGCAGGGGTAGTATCTAATTTTAGCATTACAAATAAAGCAAAATTAACCTTATGGATAAATTCTAAATTCAGACAGAGTAATAAAAAAATTACTCAGGAGGGCTTATTTTATTTACAATCTATAAGGGGTTCTGATTTAGGGCGCCTTTTTAATGAAATTGAAAAAATAGATATTTATACAAAAGACAAAAAAGTAATAGAAAAAGAAGATGTTATGATATCGATAGGTGGCTCAGAATCGGTTAATATATTTAAAGTATTGGACTCTATTGGGGATAAGGATATAAAAAGCGCAATAGAAGGTTTGGTAAAGTTAAATCAAGGCAACCTTCATCATTTATCCATATTTGCTATGATATACAGGCAAATAAAGCTTATACTTCAAGCAAAATTATTACTTGCAGGTGGATTCAATTTTAAAGAAGTAGAAAAGAAACTAAAACTTCCTTACTTTGTAATTGAAAAAATAATAAAACAGTCTAAAAAATATACTTTTAAGGAAATTTGTAAATCTTATGAATTATTGAATATTGCAGACTTAGAATTTAAAGATAGCCAGAAGGAACCCAAGATTATTTTAGAAGAATTAGTTATGAATATAATAAATCAGGGAAGATAATGACTAGTATCGAGTATTGCGGAAGGAAATTAGGATTCAGAGATGTAGGGGCACGATGCATCGTGCCCATTAGAAAATAATAAAAAAATATAGGGAAGGGCACAATTCATTGTGCCCCTACAAATCGGGAAATATAGATTCCCATTACCCGTTTTCACGAAGCCTACCCTCATTAAAATGGGAGTGCAGGTTCCATGGTAATGATGAAAAAATATGGGAATGACAGAAGTAAAGGTTTGATTCATCGAACTAGACAGAAAACTAAAAAATATAAGGGCTGAATTTATTCAACCCTTATATTAAAAATTTTTTTTACTTATTAATTATTATTTTGCTTTTTTAGTTTCAGCTTTTTTAGTTGCAGTTTCCTTGGTTACTGGTTTTTTCACAGCCTTTACTATCTTTTTAACTACTGGTTTTTCTTTGGTTTTAGTTGTTTTCGTAGTCTCTGTTTTTTTCTTAGAAACCACTGGTTTCTTAGTTACTGGTTTTTTAGCAACCGGTTTTTTTGCAACTTTTGCTACCTTTACCTTTTTAAC
>DAOUTX010000200.1 GCA_030668465.1 Atribacterota bacterium
AAACCTCACACCGGAATAAAAACAAGTATCTTATTTTTGCAAAAATATACCAGTGAGGAAAAAAAGAAAATCCAGGGGATTAAAGTAAAATGTGAAAGAGAATGGTTCAAGCTTGTAAAACGATTAAAGAAAGAATATCAGGATGTGGGTTGGGACAAATTACTGTCCGAGGAAGAGCTATCCGAAGAATTAAAATCTTTCGTTGAGACATATTTTGAGGAAAGAGAGGAATTAGAAGAAGAAACGAGGAATAAATTAGAAGAAAAAATTGAAAATCCGAAAGTTGAAGAGGCCGAAAAAATCGAAGAAATTAAGAGGAGGAAATCACTCAAAGCTCTAACTGAATGTGTCAACCTGGTAGAAGAAGTGAAAAAATATTACCAGAATATGGGTTGGGATAAATTGTTATGTGAAGGAGAGCTGTCTGAAGAACTAAAATCTTTTATTAATACCTATTTTAAAACAAAGATAAAATCAGGAGAAAGCATTGAAAGTTCGGACGTTGAAGAGACCGAAAAAATAAAAAGCAAGAAATCACTCAAAGCTTTAATTGATAAATTACAAGAAATGCAAGTTCTTTTAAGGGAGAAGCAAAAAAAATTAAAGGGCAATGTTTTAAATGATGAAAAGTTGAAAGAAACAAGAAAAGAAATTAGCCCCTTAATCGGTAAAATTAAAGAGTTTAACAGGGAGATTTCTCAAAGAACTTTGGGCGGGCAAATCTATTTAGTCTTAAATGATGAAGAGACAACCGAACAATTTAAAAAATTCTGGTTAGATGGCAAAGTGATAAAAGAAATTAATTATCCTATTTTCTTTGCGATGAACCAAAAATCGCTTAAAAATAATAAAGGAGAATATAGATATAAAAGAGGACTTAAGGGAGGATTCCTCCTGAATAAATATGGACGCAGTATAATTGACCATGATTTGGATGAAATAGCCGAGGCTTTTGTTAAATTTGCCAAAGAGCAGAATTTTAATTTCTGGGGGGCTTAAAAATATGGCCAGGATAAGCATTGTGAAATTATCAGAAATTGAAGACGTTAAAAGGTTTGATGCAGGCCGTTACCGTACAAGCTTTCTTAAATTAGAGAAGGACCTTAAGAAAATTACTATTATCAGAAAATTAGGACATCTTGTAGTAGAACCGGTTAGGATGGGATATACTCCGAGAGATCGAGATATTTACCAGGATGATATAAGAATTCATTTTTTAAAGACAGGTAATTTGAGAGAAGGAGTAATTGGTTTTGAAAATTCAGATTTCTTGCCTGCTCGAAGTTTATCGGAAAGAGATTACTTAAAATTCAAGGATGTTATGGTAACAATTAGCGGAGCACGCTATGAGGTCATTGGCAGAGCGGCGATTTTCTTAGATTACTATCCACAATCAGTAACCAATCAAAATATCGCGGTTATAAATGCGGATGAGAATTTGCTCAATCCCTTCTATCTGACCATATTTCTAAACTCTAAATATGGCAAGGAACAGCTTTGGATGTTAAGCAGGCAAACCGAACAGTTTAACTTAAGCTGTAGAGAAGTAGAAGAACTGCTAATTCCTCTATTTGATGCAGATTTTCAGCAGGAGATAGAGACACTTGCTAAAAACTCTTTTAATTTAATCGAAAAAGCAAAATCCCTTTACTCCCAAGCTGAAAACCTTCTTTTAGAAAAACTGGGACTAGAAGGTTTTCAGGCAAAATATGAACTTTCTTATACTGCTAATCTTTCTAAAGCGTTTGGAGCTCACCGTATAGATGCAGAGTATTTTCAGACCACTTATGATAGATTTATGGGATGTTTAAAAGAGCATTCCAAAATAGCAAAACTTAAGGAATTTATACTCGATTTTCAAAAACTCAAAGCCCTTTATAAACCTAAGGTCGGAGATTTTTTTCTAACTAAAGATGTAATACCAGAAATAGCTTATGTGGTAAAGGAACCCGTAGAAGGGATTACCGACGGTAGTATTCTGATATTAAAGATTGATGAAAGCAAAATTAATAAGGAATATTTAGCTCTTTGTATTAATTCAGTTATCGGGAATATGCAGATAAAAAGAGATGGTGGAGAGTCGACAATTACCCACTGGAGACCCGAACAGATTAAAAATTTACAAGTTCCAATCCTTTATAAAAAAGTTCAAGAAGAAATTTCATCACTCATTAAGCAATCACATGAAACAAAACAGAGAGCAAGAGAATTACGGGAAGAAACAAAAAGAAAAGTTGAAAAGGCAATTGAAAATGAAATTCGCAAATAGCCACGAACATTTAAAAAATATATTAGTTGAGGAGAAATGTTATGAAGTATAACTTTGATGAGGTTATTGACCGCACTAATTATCATTCCGTAAAGTGGGATGAATTGGAAACCATTTTTGGGGTTAAAGATGTACACCCTATGTGGATTGCCGATATGGAGTTTAGGTCACCGGAACCGGTAATTGAAGCTATAAAAAAAGCCGCCGAACACGGTATTTACGGTTATACCTCGAG
>DAOUTX010000126.1 GCA_030668465.1 Atribacterota bacterium
AGTGATGAGTAATGAGTAATAAGATTAAATTTCAGAAATCATGAAAATGGGTATTTATTGCTGGTTACTTATCACTTGTTACACATTACATCACTTGTTAGCTAGTTAGTTGGTTACCTGGTTAATTGGTTAAGAAAATAATAGAAAAAAATCAGGAGCCAGAATAAATTCGTATTGCGAATTGCAAAAAGAAAAAAAGGGCACCAGATTTACCAACTTTTAATTTCTTCTAATAATCTTCTTATTATTATTTTATCACTATATTTTGCAATTATCTTGCCTTTTTTAAATAGCACTCCATTTTTTTTATCAAATGCAACTCCTATATCAGCTTCTTTTGCTTCACCCGGACCATTTACCATACAACCCATAACTGCAATAGTTAATGGTCTATTGATATTTCGAATCTGCCTTTCCACTTTTTTTACAATTTTACTTAGGTCTACCTTGCATCTCCCACAGGTAGGACAGGAAATTAAATCCGGGCTTCTTTGTCTAAGATGTAAAGCCTTTAATATCTCATACCCTACTTTTATTTCTTCTACCGGGTCTCCGGTAAGTGATACTCTGATAGTGTCACCGATTCCCTGAAATAATAGTGAGCCAATTCCCACAGATGATTTAATAATACCTTGGAAAGGCGGACCTGCTTCAGTAATTCCCAAATGTAAAGGGTAATCATATTTTGAGGAAAATATATTATTTGCTTCGATAGTATTAATTGTATTTGTAGATTTAATGGAAAATATTATGTTATGATAGTTGAGTTCATCTAATATCTTTACAATATTTACTGCACCTTCCACTAAAGCCTGAGGAGTTACTTTTTTATATTTCTTCAGTATATTTTTATCTAACGAACCGGAGTTTATACCAAACCTAATAGGTAAATTCATTTTCTTTGCTGATTTTATAACTAATTTAATTTTCTCATTATCACCGATATTTCCCGGGTTTATCCGTAATCCATCCACACCACATTCAATTGATTTTAAGGCTAATTTATAATCATAGTGAATATCAGCAACTAAGGGTATATTAATTTCTTTTTTTATCAATGGTAGTGAATAACACGACTCTGAGTCTGGAACAGCCACTCTTACAAGTTCACAACCTTCTTTTTCCATTATTTTTATCTGGGATATTGTATCTGATATATTTATTGTGTCAGTATTAGTCATTGATTGAACTGAAATTGGAGCATTCCCTCCGATTTTTAAGTTACCTACCTTCACGCTCCTGGTCTTTCTTCTCATATACATCTTTTACAATTTCCTTCTTTTTCTACTCAAAAAAAACTCTTAAAATGTCCTTATAAGTAGCAATAATAAAAATAATTATCATAAGTGATATCCCGATGAAATACATAAAGCTTATTTTTTCAGCTTCCAGGGGTTTACCTCTTAATTTTTCAATAGCCAAAATTATTATATGCCCGCCATCTAAAATGGGGATAGGAAGGAGATTAAACAATCCTATAAATATACTTAAAATTGCTGTAAAATATAATAAGTTTACGAAGCCTAATTTTGCTACTTCTCCAGTCATTTGGGCTATACCTAAAGGTCCTGCTATTTCAAGGGGGACTTTCCCGGTAATCATTTCCATTATGTTGGTAAATATTAATTTAATAATATTTCCAGTTGTAATTAAGCCCCTGGAAAATGCTGAAAATATATTAATCTTTTCGATAGATATTTCAAAAGTAATTCCAATTAAACCTTTTTTGTAAGTATCATCATATTCAGGAATTACAAAAACCTCAATAATCTCCCCTACCCTATCTAAGGTAATTTGTAACTTTTCGCCTGAACTTTTATTTATAATATCCGCAATTCTATTAGGATCATTCATTTTTGTCGAATTAATCGCGATAATTTTATCTCCGGAAAAGATACCAGCTTGTTCAGCAGGGCCATTTTCAACAACCGTCGATACATAATTGGTAACTACCGGAATTCCATTTGTAAAAAATATAAGGCTAAATATAACAACTGCGGTTGCAATATTCATAAAAGGACCCAGGGCCACTATTAATGCTCTAATTCCCAATGATTTTTTATCAAATCTTTGTTCTTCGGGTACTTCTTCTGATTTTTCTTTACCTTTTTCTTGTCCCATTTCTCCAGCCATTTTTACATAACCGCCGAGAGGAATTAAGCAGATTGCATATTCTGTTTGGTTTTTTGTAAACCCTACTATTCTCGGTCCGAAACCAAAGGCAAATTTATATACCCTTACTCCAGATGCTTTAGCAGCAATAAAATGACCGAATTCATGAAAAAATATTAATATACTAAAAACAAATATAAAGGCAATTATAGTTAACATTTTTACTCCAAATTAAATTAGTCGTTAGTGAATAAAACTAGCGTAGAGCGTATAGCGTTTAGCGTATACATTTGGTTATATAGATAGTTGGTCACCTGTTAGTTAGTTAATAAATCAGTACAAACCAGTTAACTAATTAACTAACAAGGGATCTAATATCTAACACGTGATAAGCAACGTGTAATAAGTACCTGTTCTTATAATTTCTGAAATTTAAGCTTATTACTCCTTACATGTTACTTATTACTGTATTTTGTACGAGATACGAATTTTGCTCCTGTATGCTGTATTCTGTTTTCTTAGCCAATTAACCAGGTAACCAACTAACTAGCTAACAAAAACTGTATTTTGTACGAGATACGAATCAATCCCCTACAGGAAAAGGGGAATTCATATACGATTTAGTTATTTTACATTCATACAAAAATCTAAAGCTCTCTCTCTGGCCCAGTAGTCAGCATCTAAGATATCATTAATGTTGGGATTATGCTTTGGTTTATGTTCTTTCATGGTGTTTTTAATAAGTAGGGGAATTGAGGAAAAGCTTATTTGATTATTTAAAAAAGCGTTAACTGCAATTTCGTTTGCCCCATTTAATACCGCTGGCATCGTTCCTCCAAGTTCTAAGGCTTGATAGGCAAGTTTAATACAAGGGAATTTGTCAAAATATACTTTTTTAAAAGTTAGTTGGCCTATTTTGGTTAATTCCAGGCGTGGAAAGTTATTAGTAGTTCTATTAGGATAAAATAAGGCGTACTGTATAGGAATTCTCATGTCATGTTCACCTATTTGAGCCAAAATGGTACCGTCTATAAATTGAACCATTGAGTGCACATGACTTTGAGGATGGATTACGATTTCTATTTTATTAGCCGGTATATTGAAAAACCATTTTGCTTCAATTACTTCTAATCCTTTATTCATTAAGGTAGCTGAATCAATGGTAACTTTTTTCCCCATTTTCCAGGTAGGATGATTCAGCGCGTCCTCAACTGATACATTATTTAAAGCAGTTTCGGTTAAATTATAAAGTGCCCCTCCAGATGCAGTTAAAATAATTTTTTCCACACTGTCTTTTTTTTCATTCTTTAAACATTGTAAAATTGCACTATGCTCACTATCTATTGGTAAAATACTTGCATTCCTTAGTTTCGCTTCTTTAACTAATAATTCACCAGCTACCACTATTGCTTCTTTGCTGGCTAAAGCGATATTTTTTCCCTGTTTTACTGCTTCATAAGTAGGTATAAGGGAAGCTACCCCGGTTATAGCAACCACAATAATATCAGCTTCTTCTAAGATTGATATTTTTACTAATCCATCAATCCCCCATAATATTTTAATATCATTTAAGTTATTTAAATCTTTTTCTAATTTCTTGGCGGTATTTTCGTTTTTAACTACTGCTATTTTTGGTTTAAAAAAACTTATCTGCTCCTTAAGAAAAGTTGTATTTTCCCAACCACTTAGACCTACTACTTCAAATTCATTTGAATATTTTCGTATAACTTCTAAGGTTTGTTGCCCTATTGAACCTGTTGAACCTAATATAACTATTTTTTTTCTCATAATTAGATCTCGCACCTTCAAAAATATTTATTAATTAATTGTATCGGATAAATCCGATCTATACATTAAAAACAATATTATATGTAAAAAAGTTTTAAGTTTTTAACTTTTATGATTTTTCCTATACGCTAAACGCTATACGCTCCGCGCTAAGTTTTATTTACTATCGACTAATTTAATATTAACAAAATTATATAATAATAGAATACAGGAGCTGTAAATATTAGACTATCAAGACTGTCTAATATCCCTCCATGACCAGGGACTAAGGTCCCTGAATCTTTA
>DAOUTX010000018.1 GCA_030668465.1 Atribacterota bacterium
AGCTTCTAACTTTACATTATATTCGCGCGAAATACTCCAGAGGCTTTCTCCTTTTTTTACATAATAAACTATTTCCTCAGCTGCAGCTTCCTGGCTATATCCTTCTGCTTTGGCAATATCCATATTAGT
The DNA here is from genome assembly GCA_030668465.1 of Atribacterota bacterium. Lineage (GTDB taxonomy): Bacteria > Atribacterota > Phoenicimicrobiia > Phoenicimicrobiales > Phoenicimicrobiaceae > Sediminicultor. The sequence goes on from DAOUTX010000018.1 coordinate 130, forward strand.
TATGGGCAGCTTCAATTTTTGACCTATAGACAGTCGGGATATTTCTTTTAAGTTACTGGCAGAGATGATAGAAGTCATCTTTACATCAAACCTCTGGGATATGCTCCACAGAGTATCTCCTTTTACCACGGTATAAGTTATAATAGTTGGTTCCTGTTTCTGATTAGAGTTAGATATTCCTCCTCCAATTGCGGGGATTTCCAATTTTTGGCCAAGTGATAAGAGATCTTTATCCCTGAAATTATTTACATCAATAATAACTTCCACTGAAACTCCATATTTTCGGGAAATATTCCATAGAGTATCACCTGCTTTAACTGTATAAATAATCGGTTCCGCCTTTTCGGGCTGACTAATATTATTATTAATGTCATTATTTTTTTTATCAATAACTGCCTGGTTAATAATATTTGTTTCAGCAACTGCATTTTTGTGTGAAGATATTTTCATTTCCTGCCCTATAGAAATTAATTCTGAATTAGCAATGTTATTGGTGGCAAGAATTTGATTTACAGAAAGATTATATTTTTGGGCAATTGACCATAAAGTCTCTCCCTTTTTTACGATATGCATATCATGATCAGCGGCAGGGAGATTATCTTGAAGGATTTTGATTATCTGACCGATGGATAAAGTATCCTCATCTTTAATATTATTAAGAGCTATGATTGGTTTTAAGGGTGTATTGTATTGTTTGGAAATGCTCCATAGAGTATCGCCATTAGTCACTGTATGGATAATAAATTCATCATTATTAACAGCAAAAGAGTAAAAAGGAATCGAAAAGATAAACAATAAAAGTAGGGCAAGGAAAATAATAGAATTTTTCTTATTTCTATTATGTTTTTGAGCTAAATACATCCTCTGTTCCTCTTTGCTTAGAGATTAATAACTAAAAGATGCGGTAAAAAATAAACAATTGAGAAGTGTCTTCAGGCAGCTAAGAAGCTACTTCTTCCTTTCTTTAGATTTCTTTTCTAAAAAACTATCAATAATATTCTTTTTAAAACGCCAGACTCTTCCGATTTTAACCGCCGGAATCTTATTAGTTCTTGCCCATTGATAGATAGTAAGAGGTTTTACTTGTAAATATTTCGCTACTTGTTTTGCGGTTAAATATTCTTCCATTTTATAAACCTCTCTTGATTTATTCTGATTTCCTTATATTATATTATTGTTTTTTGATGACTTTGTCAATTTTTTTTATATCAACTAAATAATTGGTGAATTGGAGAATTGGTAGATTGCTCACTCACCTTCCGCTTTTATCCTTTTCTTTATGCAGCATATCTCCTATCTCCCGGGCAACCCTGTAAGGCTTTGTCAAAATTCTGATGGGCATAGACTTTAGAAAATGAGATAGATTTTTTTTTATCTCCTCAGTTATTCGATGAGGTTTGGTTAATACCCTATCTATAAAATCTGCTGTGTAGGTTTCTAATAATTTTTCCCGGTCAATTCTAATTTCGTTTCCGCAAATATTACACTTAATATCTTCTAAATATTCACCTTTGTAGATAATGGTATGATTGGTTTCTTTATTGCAGTGAAGACAAAAAAGCTGAGCTTTTACTTTACTGGTCATTTGTTCTTAAGTTAGCTGTATCGAACTTTTACCTCCTTTTTTAATCCAACAAAAACCATTCCATCTACTCTTCGCTTAAAACTTGTGCCAATCTTTTGTACATCTGGTAAGATTTTATTACTTTTTTTATATGCTCTCTGGTCTCAGAATAAGGAACATTTTCTACAAAATTATCCAGGTCAGACCTATCGTATTGCTTTAACCACTTACTAGTTGTGCCTGGGCCGGCATTATAACCGGAAATCACTAATACTGAATCATTAGAAAATCTTTCTTTTAAGTAATCAATATACCAGCAACCCAAATCAATATTAACCTCAGGGTCAAAGAGCATTTCATCATTAAAATCTTCAACATTTAATTTCTGAGCAATCCATTCCCCGGTTGAAAAAATTATCTGCATCAATCCCCTGGCTCCGGCCACCGATTCATTCCAAGGATTAAATCTGCTCTCTTCCCTGATCATAGCCAAAACAAGCAAGGGATCTATTTCGTATTCCAAAGCACGTTCTCTAATTACATCCTCATAATAAAGAGGATAGAGGCTTTCCCATAATTCAAGAGGTAAATCCTCTAATTGATGATTATCTTCTAAGTAATTAAAAATTATTTCGCTATAATTTAAAGAAACATTGTAATCCTTATTCTTTTTACAAAGGTTGCTTAACCTAAATAATAAAAAGATATTCCCGGAATTATGATTTAATGTTTCCCTTAATTCAACTATTGATTCTTGGTAAAAACTAATCTCTTCAAATAATTCTGCTTTAAGTAACGACAGTTGACCTTTTCCTTCTATTTTATCATATTTTTTTAAAAATTCCTCTAAATTTATAAAATCTTCTTTCTTGGAGACAGAAACAGGCCAAACAAAACTAATATCACTTCTCTGTTCTATAATTCTTTCAGTATAATAACTCAAAGGATATTCCCGAATAAGCTTTTCGTAGGCAATTTTTGCCTCCTCTTCTGATCCTATATTCTCTAAAATCTTTCCCTTCCAGTACAGGGCATCATCTCCCAATCTGCTTTGAGAAAATCTTTCTGATAATTCTCGATAGTAATCTAAGGCCTCACTATAAGAATTATTATTACTATAGTGTCGGGCTAAATTCCATAAAGAAGTCATTGATTCATAGCTATTAGGATACTTGCTTATTAATTCTCTCCATAGGGAAATCCCCTTTTCTGTTTCTTTTAACTGAAAATAAGATTCTGCCAGGCGCAGATAAGATAGTCGGGCATAATAGCTTTCAGGATATTGTCCTATAATTTTTTCATACTTATCTATTGCCAAATGACGCTCTCCTAAGGCGCGCAGAGAATTACCCCCAAGATAATTTGCTTTAATAGTAATTTCGCTGGGGGGAAATTTTACTATAATCTCCTCACACTGATTAACCGCTTCCTTATATTCCTTTTTATAATATAAGGACCTTGCCCTCTTATAATAAACTTCTGCAATATTAAGAGCTTCAGGAAAAGTTTCAATAACTTCCTTATATAAATCTTCAGCCAGATTATACTGGCGATACTTAAAGAAAATATCGGCGCATTTTACCATTACATGGTAAGGAACCTTTATGTCTTCTAAATCTTCTTGAATCCTATAAAGATATCTAATCAATAACTCTTCCGGTTCTGAATTTCTTTTAAGTCTATAGCCTTCATCCAATATCTCATATAAAGAGTTAAGAGAATCAATATATTTTTTTTCCTGCCAGTATATCTCAGAAAGCTCAAGTAAAACCTTTGCTTTAAGCTGGTTGTCTTTGGAATCCTCCAGGATATTTTCATAATAAATTACCGCAGAAGTTATATCCTTTAATTCACGATAATTCTGAGCTATTTGGTAATTGGTCTCTGAAATAATTAGACTTTGCGGAAAATTCTCTGTTATTTGTTTATAAGTGGTTGTAGATTCACGATTTTCACCTTTAAGTCTATAGGTTTCAGCCAGATGGAAGAGAGAATAATCAGTCAAAATGGGATCATCTACTACTAAGTTTTTATAAATTTCTATCGCCCTATCCCAATCTTCGATCTTTCTGTAACAATCTCCCAATATATATTGGGATTTAATATAAAGAGGTAAATTTAGGGTGGAATATTCTACCTTTAACAATTCGGAAATTGCCTGCTGATAATCACTCTGTTGGTATAATTCCAATCCTACCTTATAGTTTTCCAGGTCTTCTATTAGTTTAATATTTGAAGGTTGTTCTTCTACTACTTTGGAAAGCCTTAATATCTTCAGTTGTTGCGCCTCGAGTTCAGTCAACTCATTATTGTCAGCCAAAGCAATATCTGCTACGAATAAGCTGATAGCTAAAATCATTATCAAAAAAAACATCATTGAAGTTTTCATTTTATCCTCTCTTATTTTCATTTTAATCTTTATTCTGTAGAGATACAATGAATCGTATCTTTTTTAATCAATATATCTCCTTCACCACAGCGTACAGTTCTGCTACGATTCAAATTTAAAGCTTTTTTCTTTAAAGAGTTTGAGGCAGATATCTGCTACCACCGGGTCAAAAAGAATATTCTTATTATTAGAAATTTCTACTAAAGCTTCGTCAATACTAAGAGCAGGTCGGTAGGATTTATAAGAAGACATTGCCTCAACCACATTTGCTACCCCTAATATCTTTGCCTCTATACAAATTTCATCACTTTTTAATCCTCTCGGATATCCTGAACCATCTATCTTTTCCTGATGTTGAAGGACAATTTCAGCAATAGGCCAGGGAAAATCTACTTTTTTTAAGATATCGTAACCTACTTTGGGATAATTTTTAATTAAATTAAATTCTACTTCAATTAATTTACCGGGCTTACTTATAATTTCAGTGGGTAAATTAACCTTTCCAATATCATGAACCAAGGAAGCAATCTTGGTTCCCTCAATCTTCTCCTGAGGAAGTTTCATTTCCCGGGCTATGGCTGTTGCAAGTTTGGATACTCTTTGTTGGTGCCCTATGGAGTAGGGATCCCTTGTTTCAACTACTTTGGTAATAATATTGGTAGTACCTTCTATAATTTTTTGTAACTTTTTATAACTCTGCTTAAGCATTTTATCTACCTGGTTATACTTGAACTTTACTTCTTCTAAACCGACAACTTTTTCACGCATTTTTTGCAATTCTTTAACAAGTTGATCTTTTGTCTTTTCCTCGTTTCTCATCTTTAAAATTACACCTCCGTAAAAATCGATATTTATCAATTTTTATTCAGATATTCAAAAAACATGATTTCTTTAATATAAATAGCTCTTAGATATTTACCCTTTATTATATTAGCATTCTACATTATCTTAAAAAATCCTCTTTTTTAGCTCAAATTTTTAATTTCTCACCCGTTTTTCTCTACTTCTATTCAGATATATGAAGAATGAAATTACAATTAAAAGTAAAGGGAGATAAAGGGAGCGGGGGGGTTGTTAAAATAACTCATAAATTTTCGTAGATGTATTCTATTATTCTGTTTTCAAAAATTTTGGGGTCATTCTCTTCTTCTATAAATATAAAATTATTTTCCATAAAGCAAAAGACTACCCATTTCTTATTTTTAGTCTCTAATAATCCAGCCAGTGCTGAGGTCGAGGATAAAGTGCCGGTCTTGCCCCATACCTGAAAAGGCAGACGTTCTTTTAAAGTCCCCTTCTCTTTGGTGTTGGCAAAATAATCCAATATCTCAAAATCGTATTTCTGGTAAAGATAAGTAATTGCTTTGACCAGATGAGCGGGGGTCGTAAGATTATATTCAGAAAGACCACAGCCGTCCACAAGGATATAATCCTTTCCCCATTTTAAACCCAGGGCTGTATCAATAATTTCTTCCAAAGAGGCAATAGCCTGAGCAATAGTGGTGGATACCCCCTCGGGATTATCCTCCGGAGCTAGGGTACGAAAAATATTTTCAGCACTCTGATTATCACTCTTTTTCATCATATAAGCCAGTATTTTATCCAGGGCATCAGAATAATAAATATACTTTACCTGTAGATTCTCCTTGGTCTTTCCAATCCGGATACTCCCGTCTATTTTTACCCCTTTTTTGGATAGTTCCTGAGAAAAAATTTTTCCCCAAAACAGGGGCATAGTATTAAGATAAGAATTTTGTTTTTCCTTGACTTTATATCCCATCACAGTTAATGCTCCGATTAGGGGATTTTTATCATCCCACATCCATCCTCTTCCTAAAAACTCTTCAGGCAAGAACTTTGAATTATCCAATACAATATCTCCGGAGATATACTTGATATTGAATTTTTGCACCAGAGTATCTGCTATCTTTCTGATAACTTCCGGGGATTGAGTGGGGTCTCCACTGCCTACTATATACAGGTCTCCGTTTATCTCTCCGGTAGCAGTACTGGAAAAATGAAAGGATGTGGGATAAGCATGCTTCTCCTCATCAAAGGTTTCCAGAGCGGCCAGCAGGGTAAATATTTTAGTAAGAGATGCCGGGGTAAAAAGTTTATCTTCATTATGGGAAAATAACACTTCCTGAGTGTTTAAGTCTTTTATCAGTACTCCCGAAAATCCCGGGAATTGATTTATCTCTTCCTGAATACCTGTGCCTGCACCGACTACACAAATTAAAAGAGAAAGGCATATCAAAAAGGATGATAAAAAAATAATTATCCTATACCTTAACTTCAATCTCTTTTCCTTTCCGATTTTATCTTTGTTTTTCATTTTTCCTTCCCTTCTGTTAGATTCTTAGGGAAGAGCCCTTCTGTCTGCTGATATTTAATTTCTATTTTCACAAATTCTGCAATTCGTTGGTGTAATTTCATCAAATCATCCGGGAGTTACCTTTTAGCACATTCAGTACAGCACGCCGTACCGCTACAATGTTTAATTTATTCTACAACCAGTTCAGAAGTACAGTGGGAGCAGCGTGTTGCTTTAATTGGAATATGAGACAGGCAATATGGGCAATCTTTAGTGGTTGGTTCCGAGGGTAGAATTTCTTCTTGAGCTTTTATTTTGTTAACTACTCGAATGATAAGAAACAGGGCAAAGGCAACTATGATGAAATTAACAATTGTATTCGCAAATACACCATAGTTTACGGTAACCGCTCCGGCTTCCTGAGCACTGGCAAGGGAAGCATATGGTCCGGCGATCTTGCCCTCTTTCAGAATTATAAAAAGATTGGCAAAATCCACTTTGCCTAATATCATACCAATGGGAGGCATGATGACATCAGAGACAAGCGATTTTACAATTACCCCAAAGGTTGTTCCAATAACAATTCCAACAGCCATATCAATTACATTTCCCCGCATGGCAAATTTTTTAAATTCCTTCCACATTTCCTATTCCTTCCTTTCTAGATATTTAAATAGCGATATATGTATTCTTAAATATTTCATAGATAAAAAGTATTTCTCTAATACGCTAAATTTTATTTAAAAGACTTATTTATCAATAGGGATAAGTTATTCTTTCCAGAATTTATCTGCTGTGAGGGAGTTTTTAATATTGAAAAAGGGACAGATGGTAATACATTTGGAACAATCGCTGGTGTTTTCCGCCCAGAACTCAAAACATTTTTCCGGGTTGATATAATACTTTTTTACACCCGGATTATTGGAAATAGTTTCTCCCCTAAAATCTGGTTCCGATTGAAAAGAAATTGCTTTTGTTTCACAAATTTCAGCACATTGATAACAACTTTTACAAAAATTAGAAAGTTTAGAAATAAAATTAAGGTTTGACTCATCTGAAACTAAGGGCAAATCAGTAAAAACTTTACAAATCCTGACTCCCGAACCATATTCCGGAGTAACCAACAAACCATTTCGCCCTAACGCGCCCAGACCGGCATCAACAGCCAGAGGAATACTTAGAGCTGTATCATTCCCGCATTGAATGGCCTGGTAGCCTAAATTTCTTATAAACTCTCCCAGACAGGAAATTATAAAAGCCATTTTGGAATAACCCAATCCGGTGGCAGCACAGGCAGGTAAAGCCGGGGTCGTAGACAAACCCGGAGAGTCCATCTCTATAGCTATAACTATTGCCCGGTCAATTCCTTGGGGTAAATTTACAGGATAAGAGCCTAAAAATTGCCCATTTGACCTTTTACTTGCATTTTTATAAATCCATTTTTCATCAATTTTAGCTATCCCCACCAGAGAAGCTCCATAAAATTTAGCTACTTTTTTTACTTTAGCAGTAAATTCTGCCGGATCTTTAATTTTATATTTTTGTTCTCTTAATCTATAACCATACCAATCTTCTTCAAAGGAGGTATCACCTTCCCAGGAAAAGGAAAAGGGAAATCTATTATAGACTGTCCAGGAAGCTTTAGAAAAGGCATAATCGAAATGAGTATAACCTTCGTTATTTTCTTTTATATTCTTTAACATATCATCAGCAAAATTATTTTGGTAAGTTTTCAGGTCTTTATCCCACAGATAGCGACAAAACATATCATTTTTCTGGTCAAATCTCTGATAGATGCTCTCATCAATTTCATAAAAATTTTTTTTCATACACTGCTCCCTTCCTTATTAGAAAACAATTCTCTGCATCATTTTTGACAATTAACAAATCTTCTTTATTCTACACAACTGAGCATAGATTTATTTTAATTTTCATTTTTCTTTTTTTTATACCCATTCAGTTACATATTCTTTTAAATGTTTATTTTGATTCAATTGCATCATGCAATATCCTCTTTCCTTTTTATGAGAAAGAAGACTGTAAGATGCGGTATCCAAATGAATTTTCCAAAAATAAGGTGAGGCAATATTTAAGCAGGCGGCAATAAGCGGTTTGAGTACTGCCCTATGGGAAACTACTGCTAAAGTTTCTCCGCTGTGTTTAGAAACTAAGTTATCCAGGCAGGTCTTAGCCCTTTTTTGGACATCATAAAGAGTCTCCATATCTTTTACTTTGAGTTTTTCGGGATTATATACCCAGAGTTTCCATTCCTCAGGATATTGCTCAGCAATATCTTTCATAAAACGCCCTTCCCAGCCCCCTAATTCGATATTATTAAAGCACTCTTCTATCTTAATTTCCACTCCACATTGCTGGCTAATCGCCTCGGCAGTTTGTCTCGCCCGATAAAGAGGACTAGAATAAATATATTTAACAGGAATTTTTTTAAATTCCCGGGCTAAATCCTGTGCTTGAACAAGACCTCTCCTGTTTAAAGGAAAATCTGCCCTCCCTCTAAACATCTCTTTAATATTCCCTTCACACTCTCCGTGTCTTACTAAAAAAATTAGTGTTCCTTTAAAATCCTGGTGCATACTTGCCTCCTATTTTAATAAAATGTAACGAAAGGTGCCAGGCACCTTTCGTTACATTTTTCCTTTCCACTCTTTAAAAAATTGTTTTAAGTAAAGATTTAGAAAACGGTGTCTCCTTTTGGCCATTTTACGACCTAATTTGGTGTACATCATATCTTTAAGCTTTAGTAATTTCTCATAAAAATGATTTATAGATGGTGCCTCAGTAGTTTTATATTCTTCTTTGGTTATAGACTTACTCGGTTTAATGGCAGGGTCATAAATTAGCCGATTAAAAAATCCTCCGTAGGTAAATGCCCGGGCGATACCAATTGCTCCCATGGCATCCAGACGGTCGGCGTCAGTTACAGCCATTAATTCTTTAGAGAGTGTCGGAATAGCGGAATTCTTTTTACCTCTCCCTTTGCCTTTATCAGGCAAAGTGTGCATAAAAGATATCCGAGAAGTAATTTCCGCAATCTTATCGCTAAGAGAAGGAGGAATCTCCAAAGAAGAAAGCCACTCCCTTACTTTCACTGCCCCGGTTTCTTCATCTCCTTTAAAGAACTTATAATCACCGATATCATGTAATAGGGCAGACAATTCCACTATAAATATATCCGCATCCTCATGCCGGGCAATCCGTTTAGCTAAATTCCTTACCCGATGAATATGCCACCAGTCATGACCGGTACTATCTTTACTTAAGGTTTCTTTTACAAATAATTCTGTTTTTTCAATTATCTCTTGTCTATCCATATTCCCTACCAGGGGACGGTCCTTTGGCAGGTTTTTAACCTATCAAAGGACCGTTTATTTTTCTATCTTATTTTATTTTAATTAATTAAAACTATCAAAGCAAATTATTTATTTGCTAAAAAGTTAATCTTTAAATAAATTATTTTGTACCAAAAAATAAAATCCCTGTTTCACTGATTTAATTACCTTGTTGATATCCAACAGGCTCCTTTTTGTGAGCTTTCCACACATAGATTAATGAATTTGACACCCCTTGCGCCATCTTCAAAGGTAGGAAAATCAACTTCCTTCTGATTCTGGTAAGGTTTTCCGGTCTTTTGGGCCAGTAAGGCATCGGAAAAATTAGAATAGATATTGGCAAAAGCCTCATATACACCCTCAGGATGCCCTCCCGGGAGTCGAGAGACTCTCAAGGCCAGAGGATATAAATTATCTCTTCCCCGAGATAAAATCTGAACTGGCCGACCATAAAAAGCAACTTTTAAATAATCAGGTTTTTCTTGTTCCCATTCTACAGACCCCTTTTCTCCTAAAACACGGATTTTTAAACCATTATTGTACCCGATAGCTACCTGAGAGCACCAGTAGATCCCCCGAGCCCCACTGCTATATTTGACTAAAACCTCTGCATTATCATCGAGTGCTCTTCCTTTAACAAAAATATCCAAATTGGCGCAAAGAGAATCAATTTTCAATCCGGTTGTATAAGAGATAGTATTTTCTATATGGCTTCCGATATCCGCTACACAATTAGACTTTCCGGAATATTTGGGATCAGTTCGCCAGGATGCCTGTTTGTTCCCTTCTTCTTTCTCTGCCGGCATAGCCAGCCATTCCTGGAGATATTCTCCCATTACCATCCGAATCTTCCCAATCTCACCCCTACTAATTATTTCCCGAGCATGTTTTACCATAGGATAACCGGAATAGGTATAAGTCACACAACAAAGTAAATCTCTTTTTCTGGCCAAATTTGTTAATTCTACAGCCTCTTCCACTTTCAAGGTTAAAGGCTTATCACAAACTACATTAATGCCTTTTTCTAAAAAAGCTTTGGCTATTTCAAAATGTGAATTATTCGGGGTCACAATGATAACAAAATCAATTTTATCCTCTCTTGCTCCCTCTTTCTCGGTCATTTCCCTAAAATTTTTATAGAGTCGTCCGGAATCCAAACCCAATTTTTTCCCTGTAGATAGAGTATTGTCATAACTTCTGGAAAAACATCCGACAACTAATTTTGCTTTACGGTCAAAGGAAGCTGCCTTATGATGAACTTCCCCAATTAAAGAGCCACTTCCGCCACCTACCATACCAAAACTTAAAACTTGATTCATTTAATTTACCTCTTTTTCTTTAATTCAATATCCTTCTAATCTTTTGAAATCTAAAATTTTTCCTAAAATCATTCTATACTATATTACCCTTTCTTTTTAATCTCTTAAAATCTTCTTCTAAATCTTGGTATAAAGATCTATAAATTACGAATTGTTTATTATAAATATCGACATTCTCGGGAATTGGTTCTATTTTTTCTTCTTTTAATTTCACTACTTTTTTACACCCTTCTTCTGTGTCTTTATATATTCCTACTCCTACCCCGGCTAATATAGCTGCTCCCATTGCCGCCTGTTCGATAGATTGAGTCATAGATATCTCTTTATTAAAAATATCGGCCTGCATCTGTCTCCATACTCTACTTTTTGCCCCTCCTCCGGAAGCTATTACCTGCTCAATCTTAATCCCTAATTCTTCAAAGACCTCCAGGCAATCCCTTAAGGCAAAAACTACTCCTTCCATAACTGCTTTAATCATATGAACCCGGTGATGTTTTAAACTGAGTCCAAAAAATACTCCTTTAGCCTGAGGGTTCATATAAGGAGACCTCTCTCCTAAAAGATAAGGAAGAAAAATTATACCTTCACTCCCTGCTCTGATTTTTTCCACTTCCTCATCAAAGATACGATAAGAATCAGGAGCACATAGTATATTCTCCCTCAACCATTTTAAAGATAACCCTGCGGAAAGAATAGCCCCTAGCAGGTGATAGCTATTAGGTATAGCATGACAAAAAGTATGAATTCTTAATTTTGGATCATAGGTGAATTTATCCACGGTGATAAATAATTGACCGCCCGTCCCGATAGTAGAAGAGAGAATTCCCGGTCTGATTACACCATTACCGACTGCCTGCATTGATTGATCTCCTCCACCATAAACTACCGGGATTCCTTCTAATAATCCAATATCTTTTGCAACATCTGCGAGCAGATAACCGGCCACCTCCTGAGATTCATGAACTTCTCCCGGAAGAATTTTTGACGGAAGTCCAAGAACATCCAATAATTCTTCTGACCAGCATCTTCTTTTTATATCCAACAACAAAGTGCTGGA
>DAOUTX010000189.1 GCA_030668465.1 Atribacterota bacterium
ACCACTCCATAAGCCAGATAGGGTATGTTATCCTGGGAATTGGTCTGGGCACCCCGCTTGGCATGATAGGAGGTTTGTTCCATCTTTTTAACCACTCTGTATTTAAGTCATTGCTATTTTTAAATTCAGGAGCAGTGGAATATGCAACCGGTACACGCGATTTACAAAAAATGGGAGGGCTAATGACAAAAATGCCTATCACAGGCACAACGAGTCTTGTTGCCTCTATGTCAATTGCAGGTATTCCTCCTTTTAACGGTTTCTGGAGTAAATTGATTATCATAATTGCATGTGTGCAGGCTAATCACTTAGGATATGCTTTCTGGGCTGTACTGGCAAGTATATTAACCTTAGCATCTTTTATGAAGGTTATGAAATATGCCTTCTTTGGTAAGCTGAGGGAGAAATGGAATAAGGTAGAGGAAGTTCCTGTTTTCATGAAACTGGCGATGGTAATTCTAGCACTTATTTGTGTAGTTGGAGGAGTTTTGCTTATTTATAACATAAACGAGGTTTTTCTTAAGCCTGCTTCTGACGTACTTTTAGAGGGCACGAAATATGCTGATATAGTCTTTAAGGGGATACAATAGATGAAGAGTAGAATAAGTATGTTTTTCGTAGCATTTATAGTATGGTGTCTTTTAAGTTGGGTGCCAGATTGGCAGCATCTTATTATTGGTGGATTTGTTTCTGCATTTGTTGCCTTTATGGTAGGAGATTTATTTATAACCCGACCACATGTGTTAATGCACCCATCACGGTACTGGTATTTCTTTGTTTATTATTTACCTATGTTCTTATGGGAATGCTTTAAGGCTAATCTGGATGTTGCATACCGTGTTTTGCATCCTCAGTTGCCAATATATCCAGGGATAGTAAAAGTAAGGACTAAATTAACCACAGATACGGCCTTGACATTTTTAGCCAACTCCATAACCTTAACACCGGGCACTATGAGTGTTGATATAGATAGAGATAATGGTATTTTGTATATACATTGGATTGACGTAAAGTCAAAAGATGTTGAATCAGCTACAAAAATTATTGTAGACCGTTTCGAGAAAGTGTTAAAAAAGATTTTTGATTAGAGGATAGAGTATGAAGATTTTTAGATGGTTTATAGGTATGATTTTTTTAGTTGGGATAGTTATTTTAATTATAATTCGCCCGTTTCCATTTCTTTTCTATCCCGACCTTCCCTATATTAATTTTTTAGGCAGAGTTCTCTACATAATTATTCTAGCATGTATTTTATGTCTTTACCGAGTATGGAGAGGTCCAACGGGTGCTGACAGGATAGTTGCTATCGATATTCTGGGTATTATGATTGTTGGGCTATGTGCGGTTTTGACTATTTCAACAGGGAGATCCTGGTATATAGATATAGGTATAGCATGGGCACTTCAGAGTTTTATATGCGCACTTGCTCTTTCTAAATATTTAGAGGGGAAAGGGTTTGATGATTAACATTATAGGTTTGATATTTATTGGTATAGGTCTAACTTTTGATGTCCTTGGGTGTTTGGGGCTTGTACGTCTTCCGGATGTATATTGTCGTCTGCAGGCAGCTACAAAGTGTGTTACTCTGGGTACCTGCAGTATTCTATTTGGCACATTTCTTATAATGGGATTCACTGCCGCTGGAATAAAGTCGCTCTTATGTATGATATTTCTTGTTCTAACAGCTCCAGTAGCTGCACATGCTATAGCCAGAGGTGCACACAGAGCAGGAGTAAAACTCTGGGAAGGTAGTGTTGTTGATAAATATGCCGAAGATAAAGAGGGAGAAGTCTAAATCAGGATTAAGAATTAAATGAGAAAAGAGTTGTAATATGAAATTTCCAAAAATAAGAGAGTTAATAGAGGCGATTAAAGCATTCGTTAAGGGACCGTATACTTCTAAATTTCCAAAGGAACCGCATACGGCTCATCCAAATTTCAGGGGTCAACCTAAATTTAATCAAGAAAAGTGTGTTGGTTGTCTTGCGTGTTGTGAAGTATGTCCTGTAGAAGCAATTGACCATAAAGATATAGTAGGTGAGAATGGTAATGCCAAACGAATTATAATCCATTATACGGATACCTGTATATTCTGCGGGCAGTGCGAAGCTGCATGCATTGTTGATCACGAAGGGATCAAATTAAGTAACGATTGGGAACTTTCATTTTTTGACCGCAGCGAATCCGATGAGAGGATAGAGAAAGAATTGCAACTCTGTGAAATCTGTGGTAAACCTATTGCCTGTAAGGACCATTTAAAGTGGATATCTGAAAAAATAGGTGAGTTAACCTATTCAAATCCTACCCTTTATCTGTCCCGCCTAAAAAGCCTTGGGATTATAGATGATAATATTATATCAGTATTAAAAGACGAGGGACGTTCTGACCGGGTAAAAATTCTTTGTGCCCGTTGTAGAAGAGAAACTACCTTAACTACAAAGTGAAAAATATAAAATGAATGAATAAAATTTAATGAAGAAATTATGATAGATGGAAAAAGATATAGGGCACAAAGAAAATACCTTCAAAGATATCCTTAAGAAAAATATAATGATTGACGTATTAACTGTTTCAGCTACTTCAGCTTAAGAGGCGGCAGATAAGATGGTTAAAGATGGAGTTAAAGCCATCTTAAACTTTGCTCCTATCCGCATTATATTATCCCCCGAAATTAAAA